>CAZDSN010000095.1:0-9826 GCA_964507675.1 uncultured Ardenticatenaceae bacterium
CCATCTTGCCCCAGGGCACGTACTTTGTCATGGCCCAGATTGGGCATCTGGGGTTTGCGAATGACGTGGCGTTTTGCCGGCATCTGACCAGCCAGACGGGTGTCGCGGCCATTCCGCCCAGTGCGTTTTACCATCACCCCGCCGCTGGCGCTCACCTGGCGCGCTTCGCTTTCTGTAAATCTGATCACACGCTGGCGCAGGCTGCCGCACGCTTGCGCCAGCTCCCTATTTAAGGCTGCAAGGAATTTATGATGAACCAACCACAATTTCCTTCTATGACCCAATGGCAACAGCTATATGCGCTGGCAGACGAACTAAAACAACTGGCTCCCTGGGAGTGGATGAACGAACTCGATATTTTTGGCGTCAAAGATCCCTACACCGGCGACGTTGGCTTTGCCAGTGTGATGGGAGAGTTGGGGGAGCACATTGCTGTCGCTTTTTATGCCGGCTTTGCCGCCCTGGATCGTTTTTGGGAAATGCAGGATCGGGGCGAGGATTTAACGGCCGATTTTTTGCTTAACACGCCGCACTTGCAAGCCTCTTTTGAGGATCGCCAGATTTTGGAAAAGTATGATCTACAGGTCATCAAACAACTGAGGCGGAAATATCGCGGCAGCCATGCCTGGCCCCAATTCCGCAGTGCGCGGGCCGGTTATGTTCCCTGGAAACTGTTAGCCGATGAAGCGCGTTTTCTGATTCAGGCATTGCCCCAGGTTATGGAAGTGGCGCGGCGTTTCCGCGCCGATCCAAACCTTCTGGATTGGGAGGGAGAAGATGAAGCGTACTTGGTGCGCGTGCCTGAACGTGTGGGGGATGAATGGCAATGGCATGATGAATGGTGGCCTTTTGAACAGCCCGCCGCCGAAGAGTTATCGGTAAAATTAGACCAGACGGAAATGGCGCAGTTGGCGAAGCTGCCGGTAGCGCAGTTGGTATTGGAAGTAGATTTCTTCTGGGTGCCGGCCGTTATCCAGGAGCATCCAGATAATCGTCCTCGTTTTCCGTATATGCTGCTGGCAGTAGATGGCGACAACGGCATGGTTTTAGGTAATGACATGATGCTGGCAGAGACGACGTTCTCAGATTTACTGGCGGAACTGCCCAATCGAGTGGCGCACATGCTGCTGCAACTGGGTCTCCTCCCGCAGACCATCCTGGTGAGCAACCCGCTGCTTTATGAGTTGATATCGCTGTTGCCGGCATCCGCCAACTTCTCCCTACAACTGGTAGATGATTTGCCCTATCTGGAACAGGCTAAATCTTTTGTCATGGAGATGATGTAGGCTGCCGGCGGATCATACCCAGATGCCGGCATGAATGTCGAGCGGGGTTCTGCTATAGTTTCTCCAGATTGCTTCCTTAGTGGCATCCGGCCAACAGGCAATACCAGATACTGTTCTCCTGCTTCTTTCTTTCCCCAAGAAGCGTTCCAAAGAAGAGTGCCTCTTGGGGTCTACAGCCTGGTTAGATTGGCGCTCATGAAGGACGATCAGATTCGCGGTTACAACAGTTGTGCCCCAATCCTCTCCCACCGAAAAGCGTCCACCCTATCTAACTGGTTAAAGAAATACTCTTCCAGATAAGGCTCAATCTCCATACGCCAGATATCTTCGATCTGGCCGGGCAGATCGACGCGCAAGAAAAAGGCAGGCCCGACTGCGTAATGAGGATCATTGATCTGGCTGTTCAAGTGCTGTAATACAGCAATCAGGTTACGGCTGTCAAAACCTGTTTGGGCATGGTAGCGGCGCAGCAGCTCATACTCCGGCCACAGGGCGATGAAGGCAAAGCGGCGGCGCAAGGCGTGATCAACCAGCGCAATAGAGCGATCTGCCGTGTTCATGGTTCCTAGCAGGCGCACGTTGGCGGGAATGGTAAATGGTTGGCCCCCAGCCAGAGTAATGGATTGGTCTCGATACTCCAGCAAGTATAGCAGTTCCCCGAAAACGCGAGCCAGATTAGCCCGATTGATCTCGTCAATAATCAGCACGCATCGCCCCTGCCGCTGTTGTGCCTGCCGGCAAAAGCGCAAAAAGATACCTTCGGTCCATTCATAGCTGATGCCGCCGGGGGTAGGGTGCGGGCGGATGCCCTGTATAAAATCCTCATAAGCGTAGGCGGGATGGAACTGCACTAACTCTACCAGCCCGTCGCTGCCGCCGACTAAATGACGCGCCAGTTTTTGGGCCAGATAGGTTTTACCCGTCCCCGGCGGCCCATAAAAGATGGCTTGTTTCTTGCGCTCAACGGCGCGTACCCAACGAACTAACTCTGTTTCTGCAAAACCAGTTTCCCCGGCGCATTGTGCTAGCGGGTAGGGCGCGTTTATTTCCACCTGGTCATGCTCATGCAGGGCAAGGCTTGTGGACTGGGGAATGTCATACAAAGTAGCAGGCACATCCAGTTCCACCTGGCCGCGCAGGTCCAGCCGGCCTGTACGCGCCTGGCTTTCCCGAGCGCATACCCAGATGAAGCTCTGCAAATCCACCATATCCTGTGGCCCAAATGGAGCGAGGGCGTGCTGGAGTGTGTGGACTTGCTGCAACAATGTAGCATAAGTTTGGGTATTAGGCTGGCTTTGATAAGCGGAACCCACCCCCATGAACTGCAGAAACCAGCGGACAATGTTGGGCCTGACAAACATTTCCTGGGTGGGATACAGGAGAAACAGAAAATAAGTCGGAAACGGCCACGTACATGGCAGGTTATACCGCTGCGTATATTGCACAAATCGTTGCAGCCGTTCCGGGCTGGCTCCCGGACCGTGCAGCAGGTCGCGCATGGCCACGCAGAATTCTGCTTTGTTCAGGTTAGGCGCATACAGAATACCCAGGTCGCCTTTTGCCGGCATACTCCGCCACAGCAAGTTATTGTCCTTCCCCAGTTTCTCCAGCCGCTGCATTAATTCTTCATATGCCTGCCCATTAAGTAGCCGCTGCCATTCCTCTGCCGCCAGCCATGCCTGCGCTTTAGCCACACTGCTTCGTTTATACGCGATCTCATCAGCCACAAAAGGCGGGTGCGCAAATCCATCCCAATCGGGATACCGCGCTTGAATGAGGGTAAGTAAATCGTCAATGTGCCAGATGGGTGCCATTTTTTGTCTTCTTTTCCATATCGAGGTATAATGGTTGGTTCAAGTTTACCATAGAAAACAAGTTTTCTCACCTATACCTTATCCAAAATTGTTTGACGTATTCACGTTTACCGATATAATACGTTATGTGGGTGTCCAAAAAGCAAATACTTCCTTCAAACACCAGCAGGAGCGTTGGTGGCTTGTGCCACACGCTCTTTTTCTGTGTTTGTAAAAAGGTTGTATTTTTCGGGGCATATTGGCATCTTTGACACATCTCTATTGGAGGTCACCTGGTGGAGACTACAGAATTCCGTTCACTGCGTATCAGTTTAGCATCTCCTGAACAGATCAGGTCCTGGTCATACGGGGAAGTGACCAAACCTGAAACCATTAACTATCGCCGCTTACGCCCAGAAAAAGATGGCCTCTTTTGTGAAGCTATCTTTGGCCCCCAACGTGACTGGCAATGTTACTGCGGCAAGTATAAGAATGTCCGCTACAAGGGGATCGTTTGTGACAAATGTGGCGTGGAAATCACCCGTTCTTCCGTCCGGCGGGAACGGCTGGGGCACATTGAACTGGCTGCTCCGGTCGCGCATGTCTGGTATACGCGTCGCGTTCCCAGCCACATGGGTTTGCTGCTGAATATCTCCCGCCGCAACCTGGATCGCGTTCTCTACTTTGCCCAATACGTCATTACCCACGTAGATGAAGATTCGCGCCAGCGCGCCTTGAAACGCCTGGAAGACGAGCTTGTCGAAGCGGAAATGAAGCTAGAAGACGATCTGCAGGTCGAACTGGATGCAGAGACCGAAGAATTGGCGCAGCGCCGTGTGGCGCTGGAGACAGAATTGGAAGGCTTAAATGCCAAATATGACGAACTGGTCTCCCGCCGCACAGATCAGATTGTGCAGGAAGCCAAAGTAGCAGAACAGCGCGTGCAAAATATGCTGGGCACGGCCGTGGCTGAAGACTTCCTGCTGGGGGAGATCAACATCGCTCGCAAAGGTGAGACCATTGGCCGCGAACACCTGGTGACGATTCAGGATGCCACCCGCGACCGGCTCACTCTGGTGCAGCAAGAAAGTGAAGAGGATAGGCAGCGCGAGTTTGCCGATTTGCAGCGGGAACTGCAAAGCCTGAAGCAGGATATAGCGTCTGCCAGCGGTTCCATGCAGGATCGTCTGGATGAAAAGCGGGCCCGCTTGCAGCATCAGGTGCAGGCCAATCGGGAACAGTTGGAAAGCATCTCGCAGATGATGTTCCTCAACGAGACCGAATACCGTGAGCTGAAGCAAAAGTTTGGCAACGTGTTCCGGGCTGACATGGGGGCCGAGGCCTTCTATGAAATCCTGAAGAACATGGATTTGAACAAGCTGGCGAATGATCTCTGGCGTGAAGTCCGCACGACACGCTCCAAGCAGGCTGCCAAACGGGCCACGAAGCGGCTGCAGGTAGTAGAAGCGCTGCGCAAGAGCGGCAATCGCCCGGAATGGATGATCCTGACTGTGCTGCCCGTGATTCCGCCAGACCTGCGTCCTATGGTGCAACTAGACGGCGGTCGCTTTGCTACATCCGATCTGAATGACTTGTATCGCCGCGTCATCAACCGCAACAATCGCCTCAAGCGGTTGTTGGAGTTGGGTGCGCCTGACGTTATTGTGCGCAATGAAAAGCGTATGCTGCAAGAGGCTGTGGACAGCCTGATTGATAACAGCCAGCGGGGTAAGGCCTTAAGCCGCCGTGGACGGCGAGAACTCAAATCGTTGTCTGACATGCTCAAAGGCAAGAAGGGGCGTTTCCGTCGCAACTTGTTGGGTAAGCGCGTGGACTATTCGGGGCGTTCCGTGATTGTGGTAGGCCCGAATTTGAAGTTGGGCCAGTGTGGTTTGCCCAAGACGATGGCCCTGGAACTGTTTCGCCCGTTTGTCATCAGTAAACTGATTCAATACGGCCATGCCAGCAATGTTAAGGGTGCTCGCCGCGTTATTGAGCGCCAGCCGCCCGAAGTGTGGGAGGTTCTGGAAGAAGTCATTACGGACCATCCCATTTTGCTGAACCGCGCTCCCACGCTACACCGTTTGGGTATCCAGGCTTTCATGCCGGTTCTGGTTGAGGGCAAGGCGATTCAACTGCATCCTCTGGTTTGTTCTGCTTTCAATGCAGACTTTGATGGCGACCAGATGGCCGTGCACGTGCCGTTGTCGCAGAAAGCGATTAGCGAAGCCCGGGAACTGATGATGGCCACACGGAACCTGCTGAAACCATCGGATGGTCGCCCCATTGTTGGCCCTTCCAAGGATATGGTGTTGGGTATTTACTACCTGACCGTCATGCACGGCGGCCTGAGAGGGGAAGGTAAAATCTTCAGCAGCATGGATGAAGTCGAACGCGCCTACGATTTGGGCTACATTGACCTTCATGCCAAAATCCAACTCTATACGGAAACGTATTTTGACGATAATAATCGTCGTTACGAAGATGGAAAGCCGCGCAAGAGCGTCATTACCACCTGTGCCGGGCGCGTCATCTTTAACCGCACGCTGCCCCTGGAAATGCGCTTTGTTAATCGCCTGCTAGACAAAGGGGCTGTTAATGATCTGGTCAACCAGGTGTATCGCCGGCTTGGCGATGAGGCGACTATTGACATGGTAGACGCCATCAAGGACCTGGGCTTCAAGTATGCCACCCGCTCTGGCGTCACTATTGCCGTGTCTGACCTGACCGTACCGGAAGAACGAACCACCATTCTGCAGGATGCGCGGTATCGCGTGGAGCAAATTGACCGCCAATACCGTCGTGGTCTGTTGACGGAAGACGAGCAGTATCAGCGAACAATTGAACAGTGGAATGACGCCAAAGCGCAAGTAGAAGATGCGGTGCGTAACGCCATGGACCCATTGGGCCCAGTAACCATTATGGCTTTGTCTGGTTCTACGAAGGGTGGGTTTGGCCCCATCACGCAGTTGGCGGGTATGCGCGGCTTGATGGCTGATCCACAGGGACGCATTATTGCCGTGCCGATCCAGTCGAATTTCCGCCAGGGCCTGTCTGCACTGGAGTATTTCATCTCCACGCACGGCTCGCGCAAGGGTTTGGCAGACACGGCGCTGCGCACGGCAGATGCTGGCTATCTGACGCGCCGCTTGGTTGATGTGGCGCAGGACGTCATTGTGATGGCTGAAGACTGCGGCACGACGAAAGGTATTGTGATCCGTCGCGTAGATAACTTCGGTAAAGAGACCATGTCTGAGCGTTTGTTTGGTCGCTTTGCTGCTGGCCCGGTAGTCCATCCGAAGACAGGCGAATTACTGGCAGATATCGGCGATCTGTATACGGAAGACCTGGCAGATAAGATTGATGCGGCAGGGGTGTTAGAAGCGAAAGTGTTCTCCCCCATGATGTGTGAGATGAATCAGGGTATTTGCGCCAAGTGCTATGGCCTGGACATGGCTCGCGGTCAGACGGTAGAGATGGGTTCCGCCGTCGGTATTATGGCCGCCCAGTCTATTGGCGAACCAGGCACGCAGTTAACGCTGCGCACATTCCATACAGGCGGCACTGCTTCGGCTTCTGGCGACATCACCCAGGGTTTGCCCCGCGTTGAGGAGTTATTCGAAGCGCGGCAGCGGCCTAAGGGTGAGGCGGTGATGACTGAAATCAATGGTATGGTTGAAATCCGTATTATTGATGGGGTGCGTCACGTATTTGCCACGGATAGCAAGCTGGTTGAAGATCGGTATGACGTGCTGCCCGGCTGGACAGTGCGCGTGTCTGATGGGGATGTGGTGGAGATGGGCGAAGTGCTGGCGCAAAAAGATGATGAAGAAGCTGAGATTTTGCCGGCACGCCATCCTGGCCGCATCGTCATGGATAAAACCGGTTTGCGCGTGGTGTGGGAAAGCAAGGACGAACGAGATTATGAGATTCCAGCGGGAACGCGCTTGTTGGTCATTGAAGGCCAGGAAGTTACCGCTGGCGAGCAACTAACCGAAGGCTCCAAAAACCCGCACCGTATCCTGGAAATCCTGGGACGCGATGCGGTGACTAATTACCTGCTGCGGGAAATGCAGTCAGTGTACCGGCCGCAAGGCCAGAATATCAACGACAAACACTTTGAGGTCATCATTCGCAAGATGCTGAGCAAAGTCATCGTGACGGCTTCTGGCGATACGGAAATGCTGCCTGGCGAACTGGCTGAAGCTACTCTGTTCAACGAAATCAACGAAGAAATCGTGGCGGAGGGTGGTGAACCTGCGCAGGCTGAACCTGTTTTGTTAGGTATTACCAAGGCGGCATTGACAACAGACAGCTTCCTGTCGGCCAGCTCTTTCCAGCATACCATTAAGGTGTTGGCCAGCGCGGCTATTGCCGGCAAAGAGGACAAACTGATTGGCTTGAAGGAAAACGTCATCATTGGCAAGTTGATCCCCGCCGGCACCGGTTTCTACCAGTTTGGCGGGCAGCAGCCACAAGAAGAGGAGAAACTGCCAGCAGAAACTACCGAAGGCAGCCGCCCCTCCTTTTTGATTGACGACAACATTTCTGACGAGATATTGGCCAGCATTACACCTGGCATGTTGGACGAACTTTCTCTGCCTGAAGGGGATTAAGGGCTGTCTACCCGTAACGATTAAACCCAAAGGCCTCCAGCGATGGAGGCCTTTTTCATTCTGTAGAGTGGCCTGGAAAACCGCTCAGGCATGGCAGCCAACGTGATTGGGTTGATTTATCCGGTCACCCGCCGCTTGAGGGCGCGGGTAATGAAGCGAACCTTCTCGTCGGTTGGAAAACGGTTCAGGTTCTCTTTGACAACGCCTTTGGTTAGATTCGTGCGGCGGGTGTAGTCAATGTTAACGTCTACCAACACGGGCTGCCCTTGCTGGGACCATTGCTGCGCCTGGGTGATCACCGATTCAATGTCTTGATCGCTGCGCATGGACAAGAAACGGGCGCCAGTGGCCTGGGCTATTCCTTCCAGGTTGACCTGGCCCAGCACGGTACAGGTTTTGCGATTGAGGGGAATTTGTTGGAATTGTGAAATCTGCCCCAATTCGCCATCATGGAAAACAAAGACCATAACGCCGAGATGGTGAGTCACGGCGGTCAACAGTTCCATGCCTGTCATCAAGAACGCGCCATCGCCGACGATGGCCGCTACTTGTTTGCCTGGATTGGTGAGTTTGGCCCCAATAGATGCCGGCACACAATACCCCATGCAGTTGAAATCTGTGGGCGAAATAAAGTGACGCGGACGGTACACCGGAAACAACTCTGCGGTTAAGAAAGTGTGCGTGCCATCATCCACCACCACCAGGGCATCGTCGGCCAACTGCCGCCGCAGTTCGGCAAAGAAAAAGCCAGGCGACACCTTTTTGTGGCTCTTCTTCTTGCGCCAGCTTTGCCAATACGCTTCCTTATCTGCCTGAATGGCGTGAGTCGCGTCGGCCAGGTCCCGTGGACTGTGCCAGGCGCGCCCTATCAGTTCCTGGCGGATAGCCGCCAATACCTGGCGCGCATCCCCTTGAATGGCTACGGTGGCCGGATAATTTTTATGGAACACTTCCGGGTTGATATCTATGTGGATCAGGGTATCCGGCACAGGCATACTGTAGCTGCCGGTAGCCAGTTCGGCGAAACGCACACCCACGGCTAACAGGCAGTCACATTTGGCAAAAGCGGCCTGAGCGGCGGGCACAGAAGCTGCGCCAAAACCGACACCCACGTGCAGTCTATGGTTGGCGGGGAAGGCGCTTAACCCTTGCATGGTCGTAGCCACGGGCGCGGTCAGCATCTCCGCCAGCCGCCTCGTTTCGGCGGCAGCGTCAACCGCGCCCCAGCCCACGTACATACCCGGATGGTCGGCGTGGATGAGGAGGTCAACGGCCAGCCGAATCTGGTCGGGGTCAGGCGCTGGATTCTCCTGTCGTCGCGGCGTATAGGGCCGCAAGCTGTCTACTTCCCCCTGAAACATTTGCAGTTCCACGGGAATTTCCACAAACACGGGGCCTGGCTCGCCGCTGATGGCTGTTTCATATGCTGCGTAGATGGTGGGAATGATGTCGGCGTGCTGCTCTACCAGGTAATACTGCTTGATGATGCCATCCAACACACGCCCCTGGTCAATCTGGTGCAGCTGATAATAACGCCCGCTGTCGCGGCGGGTGCCGCCAGAAATGATCAGCATGGGGATGCCGTCCAGAAACGCCTCGCCAATGCCGCTCATGGCGTGGGTCATGCCGGCTGCCGGCACAATCACCAGCGTGCCAATCGTGCCAGATGTGCGTGAGACGCCGTCCGCCATAAAAGCGCCCGCCCCTTCATGCGTCACCAGGATCGGCTCGATTTTCTCGGAGTTGTTCAGGGCGTCGTACAGTTCGGTATTATGGACGCCAGGGATGCCAAAGGTGTGGGTGACGCCAATTTGCTCCAGGGCGTACACCGCCAGAAATGCGCCTGTCTTTTTCATCGCTGCTGCCTCTTCATTTATAGTTCGTCTGGAGACCACAGAAGTCTCCAGGACTTTTGTGGTCTGTGGTTATAGATTCCTGGAGATCGTCTCATTAAGCGCTTTTTCCAGCAAGTCTGCTACATTCAACGCCAGTGCCGCAAATAATCCAGATCCAAGTGGCTGCCGCTTACCTCCAAAATACCTTGAATGTCGCGCCACTGTCGCTCTGAGATTTCACCACCCTGGCGATACCGTTCCAACTTAGTGACCGTCTAAGAATAACTTCCCGTTTT
>CAZDSN010000096.1:0-9817 GCA_964507675.1 uncultured Ardenticatenaceae bacterium
CCCACGCCGAAGCAGAACTGGCCCGCAAAAAGCCAGGCTGGGTTGCCCAGGATTTGATACCCACCGAACCGTTTCCGGGTGGGAATGACAATCGCCCGTTGATTTACGGTATGCCCACCTGGTCTGATTTCTTCTCGCCCCGTCAACTCCTGTCTATGGGTCTAATCCTTGAAACCATGAAGGAAGTTGCGAATGAAATTCAAGAAGAGGGGAACGATTCCGAAGCAATTGAGACTTACTTGGGCTTTATGCTGGATAAAATGCTCATTTACAACAATCGGAACTGTCGTTTCGATCAAGGTAGAGGTATTCGTAGCAATTTTGACAGACACGATTACGCCTTTGTTGCCAGTCATGCTGAGTTTGATGCTTCCGGCAATCTTCTTCCCTGGGCAATCAGCCAGGTTGTTGATGCCTTCAAAGAAATAGTAACTCTTGTTAGTCCTGTTCAAAAATCTTTCTTGTCAAATGGCAAAAGCCCAGATGACGAAAAGCTATCCATATTTCGCGGTTCAGCCTCCAGTGTTCACCAGGTTCCCGATAATACCGTTCACAACATTACTGTTGACCCGCCTTACTACGACAACGTGCAGTATGCTGAACTGGCGGATTTCTTCTACGTCTGGCTCAAGCGCAGCGTGGGCCATCTATTCCCCGAATTTTTCATTGACGAACTGACCAACAAAGACGACGAAGCGGTAGCCAATCCCGCCCGCTTTGAAAGCCTGGGCCGCAAAAAGAAAGATTTGGCCGAGCAGGATTACGAGCGCAAAATGGCGGCAGCCTTTCGCGAAATGTACCGCGTTTTGCATCCCCACGGCGTCCTCACCGTTATGTTCACTCACAAGCGCGTGGAAGCCTGGGACACCCTGGCTTCCGCCCTCATTGGCGCCGGCTTCACCATCAAAGCTTCCTGGCCCGTGCATACGGAAAGCGAACACAGCCTGCACCAGGCCAAAAAGAACGCCGCCGCCAGTACAATTTTGTTGGTGTGCCGCAAGCGGATCCACGAATCTACACGAATTGACACGAATAAAAAAATTCGTGAAGATTCGTGGGGATTCGTGGACGAACCCGTCTGGTGGGACGACATCCAGCACCGTGTGCGCCGCGTCGCCCGTGAGAAAGCGCTGGAATACATGCGGCAAGGCATCAGCGGCGTGGACCTCTATATCAGTACCTTTGGCCCCACCCTCAGCGTCATTTCCGAAAACTGGCCCGTCCTCACCAGCGAAATAGACCCCAAAACGGGCGAGCCAAGGCCGCTGCGCCCGGAAACCGCCCTCGACCTGGCCCGCGAGGAAGTGGTGCGGCTGCGTAAGGAAGGGTTATTGGCCGGCAAAGCCATCGAATTCGATCCCATCACCGATTGGACTATCATGGCCTGGGACGCTTTCCAGGCGGAAGAGTTCCCTTATGACGAGGCGCGCAAACTGGCTATTGCTCTCGGTCTGGAAATGGATGACCTGACCGGACGCAAGAAGCTGGTCAGCAAAAAGGGGCAGTACGTTGTCTTGCAGCAGCCGCAGCAGCGGCGCAAAAAAGGGATGGTAGACCCGGACGTGGTCTTTTTTGAACATCATATTGACGCTTTGCACACGGCTATGCTCATTTATCAGGAAGATGGCGCTGGCGCGTGCGATGTTTTCCTGCAAAATCGCGGCCTCAAACGGGACAGTACCTTCCGCGCCGGGCTGCAAGCGTTGATTAACGCCATTCCCCGCGCCAAAGTCAAGAACAAATTTGTCCGACCGGAAGCGGATGTGCTGGACCGCATGCGCCTGGCTTTCTACGCCGACGAACTCACTGTGCCGCCGGAAGAAGAACCGCCTCTGCCCCAGGTCGAACAACTTGGCTTTAGTTTTGAAGAAGAAGAGCTGGACGAAATGGAAGAAGACGAATGAAAATCTATCTAGATACCTGTGCCCTCCACCGGCCATTAGACAGCCGCACCCAAATCCGCATTACCCTGGAAGCAGAAGCGATCATGGGCTTCATCGCTCTCTGTGAGGCAGGAGAGGTTGAACTTATCTCCTCAGAGGTGTTACACTTTGAAGTGAAGCGAAACCCACGGCCAGAGCGCAAAGAGTATGCGCTGGCGGTACTGGCTAAGGCTGATACCTTTATCCGTTTGGATGAGGGGATTGAGCAACGAGCCAGAACCTTCCAATTGTGGGGATTGAAGCCGCTGGACGCATTGCATCTGGCTGCCGCTGAAGCGGGCTAGGCTGATTATTTTTGCACGACAGATGATAAACTATTGAAATGGGGCAAAGCGATAACAGACTTACAAACGGTGATTGTTTCACCAATTGAACTGATTGAGGAGATAAATCAACGATGACAGTAACCAAACCATTAACTGAGGTAACGCAGGAAGCAATCAGTGTCCTGTTGCGCGAAATTGGCGTAGTCAATACGGTGCGTTTCTTAAATCAGTATAGCACTGGTTATGGCAATTACGTGGAAGAACGCGATCAACTTTTTGGCCATTTAACGCTGGACGAGATCATCAGCGAAATCAAAAAGGATCGCGAACATTAATAAGACCTGACAGGTCTCTATACCTATGCAGACCAGCTTACGTGACATTGCTTACCGTGTTTTTTACCGGCCGGCTGACAATCCGTTAGAAGCTTTTTACCTGCCTACGCTGGCGGCCAGTGTCCATTATGACCGCAGCGCCGGTTATTTTCGTTCTTCGGCGTTAGCGGCGGCGGCTGCCGGGATTGTGCGCCTGATTCAGAATGATGGTCGTATGCGGCTGCTGGTTGGCGCTGAACTCTCCGAACAGGACGTTGACGCGATTCGTAAAGGGTATTCTTTGCGGGAGAGGGTGTCCCAGGCCATGCTGGCGCAACTGCCACAAGAAGCGTTGATATTAGACGGCCCCTTGCAGCAGCGGCTAGATGCGCTTACCTGGATGGTGGCCAATGGCACGTTGGACATGAAGGTGGTCTTGCCCCTGGATGCCGACGGCTTTCCTATCCCTGGCGCCCAGGCTCACGATTACTACCACACCAAGAAAGGCATCTTTACCGATACAGATGGGAATCAGGTAGCTTTTATTGGCAGCGTGAACGAATCCGCGCAGGCCTGGAAGCATAATTTTGAAGAGTTTGTGGTGTACCGCTCCTGGGCTGGCGAGGAACATCGGGAAGCGTTAAGCCAACTGCGCATTTCCTTTAATGAATTGTGGGAAGGAGATGATCCCCATTGGACGGCTATTGATTTACCTGACGCGGTGCGTGAGGAATTGCTGCGTCGAGCGCCATCCACGCCGCCCACTCAAGACCCCCTGGAACGACCCCGCCGGCTCGTGCCAGTGGCTGAAGACGAAGGTGAGTTTGCCGTCGCTATACCAGAAGAGCGAATACTCTTCCAGTTTCTACGTGATGCCCCGGCCCTGCTTAACGCTCATGATCTGGGCGCGGCTACCAGCGCCATTATGCCGTGGCCGCACCAACTGCAGGTGGCGCGGACGTTGATTGAACGCTTCCCTGACCGTGCGTTGCTCTGTGACGAGGTAGGTCTGGGCAAGACGATTGAGGCGGGTCTGGTCATTCGCCAGTTGATCCTGAGCGGCCGGGTGAAACGCTGCCTCATTCTGGCGCCAGCCGCCGTGCTGCGTCAATGGCAAGAAGAGCTGTATGAAAAGTTTAACCTGGATATCCCTCGTTACCAGGGTGAGCAGCTTTACGACGTGCACAATGATCCCCTTGGTCCGCCCACCGATAATCCCTGGGACGAATGTAATCTGCTGCTGGCTTCCAGCCAACTGGCTAAACGTCGTGAGCGCGTCCCGCAGTTGGCTGCCGCCCGTCCCTGGGATTTGCTGATCATAGATGAGGCGCATCATGCCCGGCGCAAAGATTTCGTGCAGCAGCGTTACCGCCCTAATCGCCTGCTGACTTTGCTCAACCGGCTCAAAGAAGGCGAGCAATATCAAGGCTTGCTGCTCCTGACAGCGACGCCGATGCAGGTCCATCCGGTAGAAGTGTGGGATTTGTTAACGGTGCTGGGGCTGGGCGGCCGTTGGGGCGCGGACGAGAACAACTTCCTGGGCTTCTTTAGCGAGCTAAGACGTCCGTTTCGTGATACGGAATGGGGTTTCGTCTTCGATCTGGTGGCTGACTATCTGGGAAACAGAGGACAGGATGAACAGATCGATCCCCATTTCTATGAGACTATGCGCCTGAAGATTGGTACACCTCACGCCAATGCCATACGTGATCTACCCTGGCAGCGAGGACAGCGCCGCGCCATTGTGCGCGGGCTGCCCGAACCGGCGCAGCCTTACGTGCGGGAAATGGCCCGCCGGCACACCCCGCTGCAGCGCTACGTTTTTCGCAATACCCGTGACTTGCTGCGCCAATACGTGACCAAAGGCTTACTCAAGGCCAGGGTACCACGCCGGGAGCCAGCTATCCGGCGCATTGATTTTCTGGCCGAAGAAGCCGAACTATACAGCCGCATAACAGAATACATTAGCGAGTTTTATGCTCGATATGAAAGTGAAAGACGCGGATTAGGTTTTATTATGACCGTTTACCGTCGCCGTCTGACCAGCAGTTTCTACGCTGCCCGTAAAAGTCTGGAGCGTCGCCGTGACTGGCTGTCAGGGCAACTGGCAGTTGGCGAAGCATTGACGCCGGAAGACGAAGCCGATCTGGAAGAGTTAGATGAACTGGAACAGGCGGGGTTAGATCTGCATGGTCTGGACGCGCAGCAGCCGACAGTAACGACTGGCCAGAAGGAGCATTTTCTGGCCGAACTGGGCTATCTGGACAGCTTTATTAGCGATTTGCGCTCACTCAGTCAGGGCGACTCGAAGGTTAATCAGCTCAAAGACGAATTGAGTCGCATCTTTCGCCAGCGCCCAACGGTTATCATCTTCACGCAATACACAGATACGATGGATTATTTGCGAGAGCAGTTGCAGACTGTGTATCGGGGACAGGTTGCCTGTTACTCTGGTCGCGGTGGGGAAATATGGCAGGGCATAGCCTGGCAGCCCACGACCAAGGAATTTGTGAAAAACCAGTTCAAGGAAGGCAAGATAAAAATCCTGCTTTGTACGGAGTCCGCCAGTGAAGGATTGAACCTGCAAACGTGCGGGGCGCTGATTAACTATGATATGCCCTGGAACCCCATGCGGGTGGAACAGCGGATTGGCCGTATTGATCGCATCGGCCAGACATATGATCAGGTTTGGATTTACAATTATTTTTACCGGGATACGATTGAAGATCGCATTCACCAGGCGCTGCAGGATCGCATTAACTGGTTTGAAGAGGTTGTGGGGACGCTCCAGCCGATTCTGACGGATGTCGCCAAAGTGACGCGCGATCTGGCCATGCTGCCAGCCAGCCGGCAGGCGGCTGAATTAGATCTGGCTATTCGCAAACTACGTGAAGAAATTGATCGAGCCAGAGTGGAATCTTTCAATCTCAATGAGTATCTGCACCAGGAGGAACCAGACCGCGCTCTTCAATCTCCGGTAACGCTGGCTGATCTAGGAGCGACGCTTACCCAATCATTGGCGACGCGACACCTTTTCCGCCCTCACCCAGAGCTGGAGGATGCTTATTGGTTGAACTGGCGTGGGGAAAAAACGGCGGTGACTTTCAGCGCCGGGCAGTTCGATAAGTTCCCGGACACATTGCATTTTATGTCTTATGGTACTCCCCTGCTGGCTGAGATATTGGATGCTATTCCTGCCCCTGAGGCATATCCGGCCCATGTGGCGCGGTTTACGACCAACCATACCTGGTCGGTTCATGCCTGGTATGATTTGCGGAGTAAACAGCCACAGCAGATTAACACATTCACTGCCCTAAAACGACTCTTGCCGGCGCAGAATGTTATTGTGGAAGACGGGCAGGCTGAGCTGGCAGAGCAAAAGTTCACGAACGAGGTAGAAGCCCTCTTTGAAACTTACCGGCGCCGGTTGTCTCAGTATGTGCAGCAACAACAGGCTATTTTGCAGGCAAAAGCGGGCCGTTTGCTCGAACAGGCCGCTTTGCTCGAAATCGCTCTTGGCCAGCAGCGGTCGCTCTTTGAGTCCGAGAATTACCCAACCGGCTTTAATCAGGAAGCAGTTAAGAGGCTGGCGCGGCATGGTGGGGTATGGCAATGGCTGTTGGTAATCGCTACGAAGCAGGGTGAATCTCCTGTGCCTCAACCAGAATCTACGGATCCGTATTATGAGCAGATCCGACACGAGAACACTGAGCGGCTGAAAGGTTTGTTGTCGCAGATAGCTGATGAGGCCGGGGCGTTGGTGCAGTCATGGAAGCGGGTGAGTGGATCGTGAGCAACCGGGGCGGTCGCTAACAGATTTCAGGTTGTTTTGGTTGCCGCTGCCTGATCGCTTCATAGAGCAGAAGGGATGCGGCGATAGCCAGGTTGAGGGAGGTGACGGAGCCTTGCATGGGGATAGTGACAGTCAAATCGGCGGCAGCCAGCGCCGCGGCATCCAGCCCGTGACGTTCGCTGCCCATGAGGAATAAGGTGGGCGTTTGATAGACTGCCTCCCAATAAACCTGCGTCGCCCGCGCCGAGGTGGCTACCACCTGCAGGCTACGCTGCTGCGCCCAGGCCATGACATCTGCCAGGCTGTCTACTTCGCATAGTGGCACAGTGAACAAAGACCCCATGCTGGCTTTCACGGCTGTGGGATGAAACGGATCCGTACTTTCCCCCACCAGGATCAACCCTGCGCCGCCTACCGCGTCCAATGTGCGCAGCGCTGCGCCTACATTCCCTGGATCAGCCGCTTCTACCAGGGCTACAAACAGGCTGCCGGCATTCACCGCTAATTCCTTCAACGTTCTGCTGCCCGCCGTGACAATGGCGCCAATGCCGGCAGGGTTCTCCCGCTCCGCCACCGTCGCAAACACCTCCGCCGTTACTTCTTCACACACCACCCCCTGCGCCGCCAGTTGCTCGATGGCGGCGTAACACGCCTGGCTGCGCAGCAGTTGGCGGCTGTATACCACCGCTTCCACTGGCGCGTTCGTTTCCACCGCCGCCAGAAAAGCGCGCGGCCCCTCCACAAAAAAAGCCCTTTCCTCCCTGCGGTACTTCCGCTGGCGCAGGCGTTTGATACGTTTAATGAGTGGATTACGGTAGCTGGTGATCATAAAGGTTGACAGTTTCTGAACGGCGCTGGTGGGCCACGGTGGTGGGGATTCCTCAGGCTATCGCCTTCGGAATGACAAATTTGTCACTGCGAAGGCCAGGGTGTTACATAGGATTGCATCCAGGGCGCGGGGTGCGGGCGCGGGGACAGGAGCGGCCAGGCGGCGGTGTCCAGACGTTCCGCTGCGGCTGCACCAAACTGGTACAGGCTAAACACGCCGCCGACGGCCAGCGTGGGTTGGTCGTTAATGGGCACAATGGCGTAAATCTGCCACGCCTCGCCTGGCCCTAGCTGCAACGTCTGGCCGGTATTAGCGTCGGTGTAAGCGTCCAGCAGCGTGGGCAGCGGCGGCGCGGCGCGGCCATCGGTAAAGGTGACCAACTGCTGCCAGGTGTCGCCAAAATCACGCAGCAGGGCTGTCTCCGCCGCAGTCAGGCTGGCGACGCCGGCTAACTCTTTCTGCGCTATTTGCCGGCAGGCTACCAGCAGCCGTTCCAGGCGCAGCAGCTTTTCGCCTATCTCTTTGTCCAGCAGGTCGCGCTGCGCCAGACCTTGCTGCATCTGGCGCGCCAGCGCCGCCAGGCGGGCGTACAACTCCGGCTGCGGCTCAATGTAACCCCACTCTGGCGCATCGGCCAGCAGGGGCACGGTCGGCGTAAAGGGAGCGCCTGTAGACCAGGCCAGGTCTGCCTCCCCCAAAACCCAGCCGGCCAGCCACGTGGCCAACTGCTTGTCTTCCCAGGCAGGCGCGCGCATGAAAACGGGATCGCTGGCGTTTGCCGGCAGCAGCAGCGGCAGCAGCGTGTACAGCCAGGCCCCGGACAGATCGCCGGTCCATTCGTCCTGGCTCCAGGCAGCCGTTTCTGCTTGCAGCGCCTGTAGTTGAGCTGTAAATCCCTGATAGCGGGTGTCGCTGCCTTGTTCCAGCACAGCCAGGGCGCGGCTGGAGCCAAACACAGCCGCCAGGTCCAGACCATGGGGTACGCCGCGCACCAGACCAATGGACGTGGTCACGCTGGTAAACGGGGTGACGCCGGGCGGTCCCTCGTAGCCGCCGACGCGGTTAAACAGCAGCGCCGGAAAGAGACGCGCCGCTACGGTTTGCGGACGGGTTAACCAGGGTATAGTTTTGGCGGTTCCGACGACTGTTCGCGCCGTAGCGATGAAGTTATCCAGGCGGGCTGTATCCGCCAACGCGGATGGAGCAGGCCAGCCGCCATAAACAGCCTGGGCTGCCGTTTCCAGGTGACGCAGCGTCAGGTCAGCCGGCGGCGTTCCCGCCAGATACGCCTGCGCTGCGACCACCCGCTCCCATCTGGCCCAGTTCTGACTGCTCTCCAGCCCATGCCCCAACAACAGCAATTGCCGCGCCTGCTGTCGCAGTTGGCGCACATCAGGTTGATCCAGATCAAACGAGGCTTGTTGATACCAGAGATTGGCCTGGAAGTAACCTGTTAATAGCGGATCGGCAGCGTAATGGGCGGGAGGTTGGTAGCCGCCATAATCGCGGAGGAGGCCGGACAGCGGTGAAATAAAAACACCCTGTTTAGCTATCAACAGCAGTTCATCGTTGACCAGATCGGCCACTTCCGGGGGAGCGACAAATGCCGGGTCCAACAGGCGTCCGCCCACACTGAAAAGGGCGGCATTGAGGCGGGCGGCGGTCTGGACGTCCCCATTGGCGGCGCTTTGCGCCTGCGTTTGGGCAGCGGCCAACATGCCCTGGCTTAAGGCCAGCAGGTCGCCGGCCAGGTAGTTTTGTCCGGTGCGCTGGGCGGCTGCTGTCAGCAGTGTGCGCGTCAGGGCTATGACCGCATCGGATGACACAAAAATAGGGTCGCCATTCTCGCGGGCGCGCTGGTAAATCTGGTAAAGATGGGGCCAGGCCACAGGCGTAACCACAAAACCCTGACGGCTGAGGACAATTTGCGCCGGGGCGTTCAAGCGGGACAGCAGGGCAGGGTTGGCCAGCGCGTCGAAGGTCAGCGGGTAATCGGCAGCGGCTTGTTTGCGACCAATGGGCGGCACATTGTAATCGGCGAAGCGAGGCAGGGTGTAGGGAATGGCGTCGGAGGTGGGCTGGCTGATGCCGGCAAACGGCGCCGCTGCCGTCGTGGGTGTTGGCGGAGGCGTGGCTACTGGCGTGGGCGTGGCTGTCGAGAAGGTGCAGGCCAGCAGTGGCAGCAGCCCTGACAACAGCCAAAGCAGCCGCCGCTGATGATGGCAAATAACCGCCCTGGTGGGGATGGTGGGGCGTGCCGGCATAGACCTACCGCGCCAGCATGGGCCCCAGCGGACGACCGCCCAACAGGTGCAGGTGCAGGTGAAACACTTCCTGCCCCCCGTGCCTGTTGCAGTTAATCATCAGGCGGTAGCCGTCGGCAGCGATTCCTTCCTGCTGCGCCAGCAGTTTGGCTGCCCATAGCAGTCGCCCGGCCACCATCATGTCTTCTTCGGTCAGGTCGTTGACGGTAGGGATTTCTTTGTTAGGCACAATCAAAATATGTACCGGCGCTTGCGGATGAATGTCCCGAAAGGCGGTTACCCATTCATCCTGGTACACGATGTCTGCGGGAATTTCTCCTTGCACAATCTTGCTGAAAATGGTAGTCATACACACTCCTTCGAAAATAGTGGTCAGTGAACAGTGGTCAGTGGTCAGTGAAGCCACTC
>CAZDSN010000097.1:0-9816 GCA_964507675.1 uncultured Ardenticatenaceae bacterium
AGGCAGACCTGGCTGACCTCCACGCCCTGCAGGAAACCTTTGCCGCGCATCAAGTTGAGGCTGTCATGCACTTTGCCGGCAACACCCTTGTCGGCGAGTCGGTGCAGCATCCTTTTCTCTACCTGGGTGACAATGTCCGCAATGGGTTGAACCTGTTTGAAACCGCCGTTAACCATGGCGTGCGCCGCTTTGTGCTCTCCTCGACTGCCAACCTGTTTGATCGCCCCCGCCAGGTCCCCATCAGCGAAGAGGAGCCAATCAATCCTGGCAGCCCTTACGGCGAAAGCAAACATATCCTGGAGCGTATCCTCTACTGGCTGGAACAAACCAAAGGGGTGCGCTATGCCGCCTTCCGCTACTTCAACGCCGCTGGCGCTTCTGAAACCTATGGCGAAGACCACAATCCAGAAACGCACCTGATCCCCCTGGTGCTGCGTGTAGCCCTGGGGCAGCGGGAACACATTCAAATCAATGGCGACGACTATCCCACGCCTGACGGCACGTGTATCCGCGACTACATTCACGTCATTGATCTGGCTCAAGCCCACATTTTAGCCCTAAACGTTTTAGATCGCGGCAGTCGCGTTTATAATCTAGGGAGTGGTAATGGCTTTAGCGTGCGCCAGGTCATCGAAACGTCCCGCGCCGTCACCGGACATCCCATTCCTGCCGTTACTGGCCCGCGCCGCGCCGGCGACCCTGCCCGCCTGATCGCCAGCTCGCAAAAGGCGCGCCGCGAATTAGGCTGGGAACCACGCTATCCCGACTTGTATTCCATCATTGAGACCGCCTGGCGCTGGCACCAGCAGCATCCGCAAGGATATGGGCATCCGCCGGATGCCGGTATCCGCATGATGCAAAATTGAACCGTAACATGGACGTTAAAGATTACCTCCTGCCTCTGCGTAAATGGTGGTGGCTGATCCTGGTGACCACGCTGGTGGCTGCGCTTTCCAGTTTCCTGGCGGTGCGGCAGCAGCCGGCCATTTACCAGTCGCGCACCACCTTGATGATTGGCCGGGCCATTGACGACCCCAATCCCACTGGCGCTGAGTTCTATCTTAGCCAGCAGTTGGCGCAGACATACGCCGACATCGCCCAGCGGGAGCCTGTGCGCAATGAAACGATGGCCGCCCTGGGTTTAAGCTGGCTGCCCGAATACGCAGCCCGCGCCGTGCCCAACACCCAACTCATTGAAATCGCCGTCACGGACACCAGCCCGGCGCGCGCCCAGGCTGTCGCCAATGAACTGGGCAACCAGTTAATCCAGCTAAGCCCTACCGGGACGCGGCTAGAGGACCAGGAGCGGCAGACCTTTATTAGCCAGCAGTTGGATAATCTAGAAACGCAGATTGAGCAGACGCAAACAGAAATTCAGGCCAGTCAGGATGAGCTGGGTGAGTTGTTCAGCGCCCGCCAGATCGCCGACACCCAAAATCAGATAGCCGCCCTGCAGGCGAAACTGGCTACCCTACAAGTTAACTACGCCAGCCTGCTAGCCAACACCCGCCAGGGCGCTATCAACACCCTGGCCGTGATTGAACCTGCTACGCTGCCCGGCACGCCTATTGGCCCTGATCGGCTCCTGACCGTCGTCACGGCAGCGGCAATTGGCTTTGTGCTGGCTGCCGGCGCCGCCTACCTGTTGGAATATCTGGACGACACCGTCAAGACGCCCGATGACATCAAGCATCTGGTCAATCTACCCACTCTGGCCGGCATTGCCCAAATCAAAATGGATGAAGTTGGCGGCAGCCTGGTCACAGCGCGGCAGCCGCGCTCCCCGGTATCCGAAGCATACCGGCTGCTGCGCACGGGCATCCAGTTCGCCACAGTGGATTCCCCCACCCGCAGTCTATTGATCACCAGCGCCAACCCCACCGAAGGCAAAAGCCTGACTGCCGCCAACTTGGCTGTGGTCATGGCTCAGGCCGGGTATAAGGTGCTATTACTGGATGCTGACCTGCGCCGTCCCGCTCAGCACACCATTTTCCCTGTCTCCAGGGAAAATGGACTGACCAATTTACTCCTGATGCCCAACCTGACCGAAGACACGGTGGACAGCCGCGCCATGTTTGCCGCTGCCTTGCAGCCCAGCGGTGAGCCGGGGTTATGGGTACTGCCCAGCGGACCCATCCCGCCGAACCCGTCTGAGTTGTTGGGGTCGAGCAAAATGAAGGCTGTGCTGGCGCAGCTCATGGGCCGGTTTGACATTCTGATTGTTGACAGCCCCCCTTCGCTGGCAGTAACAGATGCGTTGGTGTTGAGTTCCTTACTGGATGCGGTGTTGTTGGTGGTGGATGCCGGCACAACCCGCCGCACCCACCTGAAACAAGCCGTGGAAAAATTGCGCGAAACCAATGTGCGTGGACAACACGCCCACCTCGTGGGGGCCACCCTGAACCGTCTGACCCCGCACAGCGACGGTTACCATTATTACTATTACGCCCGCCAGCGTTATTATGGGGAAAATGCCGGCAAAATGCCCGTCCCCAACGGACACACCCAAAGCCGCGGCAATGGCCTGTTGCCCACTGCCGAAAAAGACGAAGAAGCCCGCTAGAGGGTAACGGCTCCGGGAAATTTTAACCTTTGCGCTGGCGCTGCCAGGGTGTCTGAATGACTTTGCGCCCCTGTTTCATGCTATAATGAAGCTGCAAAAAGCCACCGCCGCCCTCATTGTTACCCTCATAAAAGTCTCTCCGTTTGACTTTTCTCGCGCCTGACCTGTAGCCGGGCGCGCCAACGGCTTCCCTCAGCCTTGACGGCTGCGGCGCGTCATGAGGTAAAGATACTGCTATACCCCATCCACCAGCCCGTCCCAGGAGTAGTCCGATGAAAAAAGGTGTTTTGTTTTTCCTATTTGTTCTGGCTTTAAGCGCCACTGTCCATGCTGCACCCGTAGAAACCCCTGCCCAGACCCCGATCATTGCCCAGGTAACTTCTAACGAACAAATCAGGTCTTCTGAGCAGACGCCATCCGCCCGGCAGACGCCGTCCGTCGAGGAGAGCGCTCCTGTGGAAATGGAGACGATTAGAGCCGAGATTGGTGGCGAAGCGGGGGCTGAGCCTTTTAGCGATATTGCCCTGGACGACCTGATCTTCGATCAAGGGCCGACGACAGGCAGTAATGCGGGCTGCTGGTCTAACTATACTACCAGCCAAAATTTCGCCGAACGGGCGACCTTAGCCGCTACGACAAACGTGACCTCTATTCGCATTTTTACTTGCATTGGGCCGCAGAGCGGCAGCGTCACCTTGAAGATTTTAACCGACGCCGGCGGCGTGCCGGGCAGCTACCTGGTCTACGAGTCGGTCTTCCCCAGCGAATGGGTTAGCGAGCCAACAGGTGGGTACCGCGTCACCGCTAACCTGACATCTCCCTTTGCCGCTCAGGCTGGTCAGACTTACTGGTATGGCATGTCTGGCGATGGCTTTGAACTGGGCCAATACTCGGTGCAAACGCCGGACAACGGTCAAATGGCGCAATTCTCCAGCTCCACTTACAGTTTTATGGCCGGCGTCGGCGATCAGATGTTCCAACTGTATGGCGGCAGCGGCGGCGGCGGTGGGCTATGCGGCGGCCCTGATGGGTTCGGCTATACGTGCGTCACGTCCGCTTCGCCCAGCGGCCCTTCCTATAATTTTGAATCTCTGCCTTCGCCCACGACTGTCTCATTAGGGGATGACCAGGTCAGCGGAGCCGTCAATATTGGATTCAACTTTAACTTTTATGGCACCAATTACAGTTCCCTCTACATCAGTTCCAACGGCTTTCTCACCCTGTTAAGCGGGCAATCCAATGGCTGCTGTTCTGGACAGCCTATGCCCTTCGCCGGCAGCCCCGATGCTACTATCGCCGGCTGGTGGGAAGACCTGTATCCGCCTGGCGGCGGCTCCATTCGTTACCAACTGTTAGGAACCTATCCCTATCGCCGCATGATTGTGGAGTTCAACAACGTGCCCCACTACAGCAGTGGCAACCTGGTGACCATGCAGTACAAGTTGTACGAAACGACGAACAACATCGAAGCCCATTATGCCGCCGCGCCGTCCGATGGCGGAACCCATGCGGCGGGGATTGAGAACGCTGCCGGCACAATTGGCCTGCAATACCAGTACACCAGTTCCAGCCTTTCTACCCCTGTAGCCGTGCGCTACGTCTACCCCAAAGGGCCGTATATCTTTTACGACACTTTTGAGGGTGGCCTTTCCAAATGGACTCCCAGCGGCCTATGGAATCTGGAAACCCAGAGCGAGCCATGCGGCGCATTGCGTACTCCTTTTCCCACACCCACGCAGGCCGCTTACTACGGCCAAAACAACATCTGCAATTTTAACGTAGGCTACACGACAGGGTCGCTGGCGCTGGCGAATGACGTTCCCATCCCGCCGTGGGCGACTAACGTCACACTTGTTTTTGACAGCTATGAGCAAACAGAGTGCTTTGGCGATTGCTCTTACGACAATCGCTACATAGAAGTTTCCAACAACGGCGGCGGTAGTTACACCCTGTTGGGCGAGGGTAACGCGGAAACCGTCTGGTATACGCGCAGCTTCAGTTTGAACAGCTACATTGGCCAGAACATTCGCATCCGTTTCCGCTTCGACTCGCTAGACAGTGTGGGCAACAGCTACTTTGGCTGGATGGTAGACAATGTGCGCATTACGTACACGGGCAACTACTGCATCAACGTCGGGTATTACGACATGGGTTTGGGCAGCGGCAACGCCAATCAGATCCCGCCCATCACTACCGCCCGTAAAACGGCAGTGCAGCTAAACGATTTAACGGCTACCGATCTGGCAAATGTTGATGTCTTGTTTGTGCAAAACCCGGATAATGGGGCTTATGGTGCGGAGTATGTAAGTCGCCTGGACAGCGTTGCCAATGCGGTTTATGCCGGCAAAACGCTCATCATCCACGACCGCTACGTGGACGGCGCCGAGGCGATTTTGCCCGGTGGAACCGGCTTCAACGTGATCCGCGATTTTGCCGATGACGCCAACATTGACATTCGGGATTACACCACCTACGTCACGAACGGCCCAGGGGGTGTGCTCACCAATTCCTCACTGGATGGCGGCGGCTCTTCCTCTCATGGTTACACGGTGGCCAGTTCGCTGCCTCAATCGGCTCGCCTCATCCTGACGCGGGGCAACCCCAATGAAATCGTCACCTTTTCTTATCAATACGGCCTGGGCAAAGTCATCTACTCGTCCATCCCCCTGGACCACTACCTGGCTGGCAGCACGCCAGCAGCCTTTAGCGCCGTTTATGCGCCCAACGTGATTGCGCACGCCTGTGAAGTGGGCGTCGTGCCTGTCACCGTATCTTCATTTACCAGCGAACGCGCCGGGGACAGTATGAACTTCACCTGGCAAACAGCCACGGAAACAGGCAATGCTGGATTCAACCTGTACGTGGTCACGGACAACGGCTTGCGGCAGATCAATGACCGTTTGATTCCTTCTGCCGGCATTGATTCCACCCGTCCCCAGCATTACGCTTACCAGGCTGTTGGCGTCGCTGGCGATACTTTCTACATCGAAGACGTAGACATACGCGGCGGCGCCCGCCGCCACGGGCCATTCAAACTGGGCGAAACAGCCGGGCGGGAGGTGCAGCCTGCCGCCATTGATTGGGACGCCATCCGCGCCGAACATGATGCCCAGGCCGCAGACCGCCAGGCGGCAGTTCTGCCGCAGGTTCAGGCCGAATTCGATCAGGCCCGCCAAAACCCAAACACGCCGACGCTGGCGGCGGCTGGCGGCATCCGCGTGGAAGTCAGCCAGGATGGCCTCTACCGCATCACCTATCAAGACCTGCTCAACCTGGGCGTTGATCTGGCGGGGCTGCCCGTGCGCCGCCTCAGCCTGTTCAACCAGGGGCAGCCTGTGCCAATTTATGTGCAGCCGCGCGGCGTAGTGGGACCAGACACGTTTATTGAGTTCTACGGTCAGGCGCTGGACACACTGTACACGCACACCAACGTGTATCTTTTGAATGCCGGCATGGCGAACACCTGGACCAGCTTCGACAACAACCCCGTTCCTGACGGCGACCCTGTCCCCTATTACCTGGAGGAGATTACCGTTGGCGCGGAAAATGGGTACAGCTTCCTGGCGCAGAACGGCGACCCCTGGTATGACACCGCGCTGCTGGCTTATGGCGCTCCCGTCAGCCAGGATTACATCTTGCCCGTTAATCATCTTGTGCCCGACGCCGCCCCCGCTACCCTGACAGTGGATTTATGGGGACTGAGCGAGTGGGAGGAGTCGCCCGACCATCACATCCAGGTGTTCCTCAATGGGGTGCTGCTGGCTGATGAACAGTTCGAGGGCATCGCCAGTTACCCCATCAGCGTCGTTTTGCCGTCTGGTTTACTGCAAGAGGGCGACAACGTGGTCACCCTGACTGTTCCTGGCGACCTGGGTATCATGTTTGACATGATTATCCTGGATGACATCACGCTAACTTACCCGCGCGCCTTTGTGGCCCAGGATGGGCAGCTTACTTTTGAGGCGGCTGGCGACGTGCTGCAAGTGACCGGATTGCCTGCCGGCAGCGGCGCAACTATCTACCGCCTATCCGCAGGCGAAGTTACCCGCATCACGCAGGCGACGGTCACGCCCAACGGGGATGGCACATATCGTCTCACTTTCCGCGGCTTGCCGCAGCGAGCTACTTACGTGGTCAGCAGCAACCAGGCCATAGCCGCCCCCACGCTGGCTTTAGGGCAGCCGTATCATGACATTACCAGTGGCAGCGCCGAATACCTGATGATTGCTCATCCCGATTTCATAACGGGTCTGACGCCGCTGGCGCAGTATCACGAATCGCAAGGGATGGTGGTGAAAGTGGTGGATGTCAATGACGTGTATGCTCAATTTGGGTATGGCGTCTTCGACCCTTATGCTATCCAGCGGTACATCCAGCACGCGGCGGCCAATATGGGACTCCAGTACGTCCTGCTGGTGGGCGGCGATACGTATGATTATCTCGACTACCTGGGCCTGGGCTCAATGAGCTTCATCCCATCGCTGTATGCAGCGACCGGCTCGTACGCTACTTTTGCCCCGGTAGATGCGCTTTACGTAGACGTGGATAATGATCGCCTGCCAGACTTACCGGTTGGCCGTTTTCCCGTACGCACCGTCGTGGAATTAGAGAACATCATTGCCAAGACGTTGGCGTATACGAACAAGGATTATGGCTTGACGGGGGTGTTTGCGGCGGATGAGGCGGATGCCGGCATTTCCTTTGCTGACAGCAGCGACTACCTCATCACGCAGTTGGCCCCCGGTTGGAGCATTGACACAGCCTATCTAGACACCCTGGGATTGGAGGCGGCGCGGGCGTTGTTGTTGGATCGGTTGAATGCCGGCATTGCCCTCACCAGCTTCTTTGGTCATTCGGGCCCCAACAGTTGGACCTTTGCCGGCCTCTTTGACGCCGTTGACGCCGCCGCTCTGACCAACGCCGATCGCCCCACCGTTGTCACCCAATACGGCTGCTGGAACACCTACTACGTTGAACCTGCCGCCGATACCCTGTCCCACGCCTTCATGCTGCACGAAGGCGGCGGCGCGGCGGCTGTGCTCGGCGCGGCCACTATCACCGAAGCCACCTCCGATCAGGCGCTGGGGCAACTCCTTATCCCCCGCCTCAGCCAGCCCGGTATGACTGTTGGCCAGGCGATCCAGGCCGCTAAAGCAGAATTAGCCCAGACGCAGCCCGACCTGACGGATGTCCTTCTCGGCTGGACGTTACTGGGCGATCCGGCCCTGGTGATTGAACCATAGCCGCTATCTCTTGTGGTGTACCCGCATCCTGCGGGGCGTGGTCAGTATGAGCGCCATTCTGGCTATCTTCAACCGCACCGGCGAGCCTGTGTGCGGCGCAGTAGTGTCCGCTATGCTGGCCGCAGCGCCTCATCGCGCTGTGGACGGTCAGGCAGCCTGGCAGCAGGACGCAGTTGCTCTCGCTTACCAACACTTCTCGCCGTTGTCGCCCGTGACGACTGCTTGCCCGCTGCCTGGTGGAACCAGCGACCTGATGATTACGGCGGATGTTCGTCTGGACAATCGGGCTGACTTAATCGCTCAATTGCAGCCAGTGCCAGAAAACAGCGCTGCAGGCGCGGCCTGCGTAACGGACGCCGGGCTTATTCTCCTGGCTTACCAGAAGTGGGGCGTGGACTGCCCCCGCTACTTATTGGGCGACTTCGCTTTTGTGTTATGGGATGGCCGCCGCCAGCATCTCTTTGCCGCCCGCGACCCCCTGGGCGTGCGCGACCTCTGCTATTACGTAGACAATCAGCGGGCGTTGTTGGCCTCGGAAATACAACAACTTCTGGCCCACCCGGACGTAACGGTCCGTCTGAATGAGGCCAAAGTTGCCCAATATCTGACTATGTTGTGGCAGGATCAGGCCGAAACCTTCTATGCCGGCATATTCTACTGCCCCCCCGCACACAGTCTGTACATTAGCGCGACAGTGGTTCAATGCCAGCGGTATTGGGATGTTGATCCCCATTACCGGATACGCTATCGCCAGCCAGAAGCATATGCAGCCCACTTTCGTGACCTCTTTACCCAGGCAGTTGCCTGCCGCCTGCCTGCTCAAGGAACCGTGGGCATTTCACTCAGCGGCGGCCTGGACTCGGCCTCGGTGGCGGCTGCGGCGGCACAGCAAACAGTGGCTCGTCTACACAGTTTCTCTTACGTTTTTGATGAACTGCCCGACTGCGACGAGCGCGCCTATATTGCCGCCGTTGTAACCCAATATGACCTGAAGGCCACAACTATCAACGGCGACGATAAATGGCCGCTGCGCGACAGGGCAACGTGGCCGGTGCTGCGGGATTTCGTTTACGCCGACCCTTTTGTGCGGCTGCCGCTGGCGGTCATGTCGGCGGCGCAGCAGGCTGGCTGTCGTCTCTTGCTCACAGGTCACTACGGCGACATACTGTTTGCCGGCAGGCGGTACTGGCTGGCAGACATGGTACGGGATGGGCGCTGGGGAGAGCTTGCCCTGTTGTGCGCTCACCACCAGGCAGACATGAGTTGGCGCCAGGATGTATGGGAATATGGGCTGCGTTCTTTTCTCCCCTGGCCTGTTCGCCGCCTGTACCGCCGCTGGCGACCCCGTTCTCTGGCGGCGCAGCATCCGGCGCTGCACCCCGATCTGGTACGGCGAACCAATCTGGAAGCGCGCGGCAGCCAGGCCGTGGGCGAAGCCGCTTTTTGCGCCCCAGGCCAGTGGCCTCGTTATCGCCATCTAACGCTGAGTGTTGTCCCGCAGGGCATAGCGGCAGCGCGCCAGCTTTATAACCAGCATGGATTGGAAGCTGTAGACCCTTTTCTCGATCGGCGGCTGGTGGAGTTTGCTCTGGCCGCGCCTGCCGATCAATTGGGGCGTCCACATCGCTCTAAATGGGTGCTGCGGGAAGCGATGCGGGAGGATTTACCCGTATGCGTGCGCGAGCGCAAAGATAAAACCAGATTGCTGACTTTGCTAGAAAAAGGCTTGCGGGAGCGGGAGCAGGCGGCAGTGCGGGCTATCCTGGTCCAGTCAGAAATTGTGCGGCGCGAATTTGTCCGCGACAGTTGGCTGCAACAAGCCCTGACTTTTGGCCCTGATTGGCCGCAAAATCGCGCCTTTCTCTGGTTGTGCCTCAGCCTGGAGTTGTGGCTGCAGCGATACTGGGTAAACGCGCCCGGCTAAAGAGCCGGCGCAGCGACAAGCGGTTCAACGACGTTCTTTGGGAATTGTGGAATCTTGGCGCTATTTTGGTATCATGGGGAAATTTT
>CAZDSN010000098.1:0-9809 GCA_964507675.1 uncultured Ardenticatenaceae bacterium
GTATAACGCTTCGCCAATAGCCAGCGCGCCCAGGTAGTTGCCCTCTACGCCATATCCCCGAACGGCTCGTATCAGACCCCATAACCCCAGAAAAAGAAAAAACAGCCAGACTGTATTGGCCAATGTGTTATGAATTTGTACCAGCATCATCTCTCCTTTGCATCATATTTTGTCACTTTTTGCACCCCTATTCTGGCATCAGCTACAATCGCGTCCTATGTTCGCCCAAGAGACACCTACACCCGCTTATGAAGCTGCCCATGCGTATCTGCTTCAGTTTATCAACTATGAGAAGCAGATGCCAGAACTTTATGGCCCGGACAAAATGGATCCGGGCCGTCCCATCCACCTGTTGGCGGCGCTTGGTTCGCCCCAGGCCCGTTTGAAAGCGGTGCACATTGCCGGCACAAAAGGCAAAGGTTCCGTCGCCGCTTTCTGCGCTTTCGCCTTGCGCGCCGCTGGTATGAGGGTTGGTCTCTACACCTCGCCCCATCTGGTAGGGTTCCGCGAACGTATGCGTGTACTCACGCCTGATGACGCCGATGGGCGCATCAGCCAGGTAGAGTTTGTCACCCTGGTAGAAGCGCTACGGCAGGTTGTCCCCACGATTCCTGGCCTGACCTGGTTTGAACTGGTCACGGCGCTGGCTTTTATGCACTTTGCCCGCCAGAAAGTAGACGTCGCTGTAGTCGAGGTTGGTCTGGGGGGCCGGCTGGACGCCACCAACGCCATTACCCCCCTGGTTTCGGTAATCACGTCTATCAGCTATGACCACACCGCCCTGTTAGGGCAGACGCTGCCTGAAATTGCCGGCGAAAAGGGGGGCATTATCAAGCCAGGCGTGCCCGTCGTCATTGCCCCTCAGGAGCTATCAGCCCTGGCTCGTCTGCAAGAACTTGCTGCCCGCCAACGCGCCCCGGTGACCCTCATCGGGCAGGACTTTACTTTCGAGAACCTCTTGTCCGGCCCGCCCACAGCGCAGTTGCGAGTACATGACCAGCGGCACCCGGCCTCGCCTGTTGATGAACTCCTGTTGACGCTCCCGCTGCTCGGCCAGCATCAACAGGTTAATGCCGTAACGGCGTTGGCGGCACTGGATCAAATTCGCCCCTATTTCCCAGAGTTGACCCCGGCGGCCATTGCCCGCGGTTTTGCCGGCGTTTCCTGGCCTGGCCGCCTGCAGCTATTGCACGCGCCTACGGCAGACACGCCGGGAATCTTGCTGGATGGGGCGCACAATGGCGACTCGGCAATCAGGCTGACCCAGGCGCTGCATGATCTATACCCTGGCTATCGCTTCTGGTTCCTGGTGGGCATAACGCGGGATAAGGATATTGCCGGCATTTTTCAAGCGCTGCTGCCGCCAGCCAGCGGCGCTGTGGCCATTCGCTCCAGCCATCCCCGCGCCGCCGCCCCCATCCAACTGCAACAAGCAGCCGCCAGCCTGGGTTACGTTATTGACGTCAGCCCTGACCTGAACCATGCCCTACAAACTCTCTGGCAGCAGGCCATTGAAACCAAAACCGCCACCGGAGATGCGGCTGCTGGCGACATGATTTGCGTCACTGGCTCGCTCTTCATAGTGGGCGATTTGCTAAATCAATGGGAACGTCTACAATCAGACTTGAGCAAGTCAACAGCGTAATGGAGAACCACATCAGATCCCGCTTGCTGCGTATGAACCTGATGCTACCAAGAGACATCCAATATGAGAGATGATTTTGAGCTGCCCCAATTTCCTGACTTTCTGGCCGACTTCGACATTAACGACGAACTATTTCAAGTTAATGAGGTCATCAGTCCAGACGGAACTATAAACTGCCCATTCCTGCCTTTGCGCGACCTGGTGCTTTATCCGCAAATGGTCATGCCCCTCTTCATTGGTCGCGATCGCTCCCTGTCCGCAGTCCAGGCAGCTATCGCTCACAACGAACCTATTATTGTCTCCGCCCAAATAGATAGTGAGGTTGGAGAGCCGGAAGTTGACGATATTTTCCCGTTTGGCACCGAAGCCAGCATTGGCCGCACCCTGCGCATGCCTGACAGCACTACCAGTGTTCTGGCCCAAGGCCGCAACCGTGTGGAAATATTGGAATTCACCCAATGGGAACCTTATATGCGCGTGCGGGCGCGCATCGTACCAGAACCAGACGATTGGGAACAGACAACTGAAGCCTCTATGCGAGCAGTTATGGCTCTGTTCGAGAAAGTGGTGGACTTAAACCGGAACTTGCCCGATGAACTGTATACGTTCGCCATGAACATTGACGAACCAGGTTGGCTGGCTGACTTTGTAGCTTCTGCCCTGAGTTTACCGCTGCCTACTCGCCAGGATATTCTGGAAACGCTCAACCCGACGCTGCGCCTGCAAAAAATCAGCGTGCTGTTGGCGCAAGAATTAGACGTATTGGAGTTAGAAGACGAAATTCACGCCAAAGTGCAGCAGGAAGTAGACCGCTCGCAACGGGAACATTTCCTGCGAGAACAAATGCGCATCATTCAGGGCGAACTGGGCGAAATGGACGTTTTTACCCAGGAACTGGTCGAACTGCGAGAGGCTATTGAACGCAAGAAACTGCCTGATGATGTACGGGCTAAAGTAGATAAAGAATTATCTCGCCTGCAGTCAATGCCCCCCATGTCTCCAGAGGTGGGCGTCATTCGCACTTATCTGGACCTGATTCTGGACCTGCCCTGGTATGAACAATCTGAGGACAACCTGGATGTACGCCATGCGGCCGAGGTGTTGGACGCTGACCATTTTGGTCTGGAACGAATCAAAGACCGTATCCTGGAGTTCATTGCTGTCAAACAAATTGCGCCCAAAACAATGCGCACGCCCATTTTGTGTTTTGTTGGCCCGCCAGGCACAGGCAAAACGTCGTTAGGCCGCTCTATTGCCCGCGCTTTGGGGCGCCAATTTGTGCGCGTCAGTCTTGGCGGCGTACGCGACGAAGCAGAAATTCGCGGCCACCGGCGCACTTACATTGGAGCTATGCCTGGGCGTGTTATCCAGGCCATTCGCCGCGCAGGCACGAATAATCCCCTATTTATGTTGGATGAAGTAGATAAAATCGGCCAGGATTTTCGCGGCGACCCATCGTCAGCGCTGTTAGAGGTGTTGGATCCAGAGCAGAATCATGCCTTCTCAGACCATTACCTGGAACTGGATTTTGACCTGTCGCCGGCGCTGTTCATCACCACAGCCAACTGGTTAGACCCCATCCCGCCGGCGCTGCGCGATCGCATGGAAGTAATTGATTTTTCGGGTTATCTGGAAGAGGAAAAGCTGGAAATATGCCGGCAGTTCATCATCCCCCGCCAGATCGCTCAACACGGTCTGATCAAAGCCGGCTTGCGTTTTGACGACGAAGCGTTAAAAGTGCTCATCCGGCAATACACCTATGAAGCTGGCGTGCGCAATCTGGAGCGAGAAATCGCCAACATCTGCCGCAAAACAGCCCGCCGCGTGGCCGAACGCCGGCGGTACGTGCGCCGGATTACGGCCAAACAGTTGGGCGAACTGCTTGGCCCCGCCCCGCTTACGCCTGAATTGATGCGGGAGGAAGATGAAGTAGGCGTAGCTACAGGCGTGGCATGGACGGCGGCCGGCGGCGACATTCTGGCTATTGAGGTCATGTTCATGCCCGGCAAAGGTTCGCTAACTCTCACCGGCCAGATGGGCGAAGTGATGCAAGAAAGCGCCCAGGCAGCCGTCAGTTATGCCCGCAGCCATGTCGCCAGGTGGGGCGTTTCGAGCGAACTGTTTGAAAACACAGACATCCATTTGCATATCCCTGAAGGTTCTGTACCGAAGGATGGACCGTCGGCTGGCGTGGCCATGGTGACTGCTTTGATTTCCGCGTGTACCAACCGCCCCATCCGCCGCGACATAGGCATGACGGGGGAGATCACGCTGCGCGGGCGAGTGCTGCCAGTAGGCGGGATTCGAGAAAAGGCGTTGGCGGCCAGACGTGCCGGCATTACTACCTTCATCATGCCCAAGAAGAATGAAACCAGCCTGCAAAAAATTCCGAAAAAGCTGCGCCAGGATATAAACTTCATCCTGGTTGAACGGATAGATGAGGTCTTAAACGCTGCCTTATTGGAACCATTGCCCCTACTGTCTGCCAGCCCAATTGCCGCCTAGCGAATATTTCCCATCAAACTACGCGCATTTTCATGACACTCGTCACTAGGCGTTATTCTTGTTTTACGCCATGATACGAGTGTTGGATAACTGCTTCAGGCGCCTTGTTATCTAGATCAGTGCCGGCGTGCTGACCAGTAGATGCACCAGGCGAATCACCTGTTCGTCAATAACCTGGCGCTTTGGTTTGTTCGTTGAGCGGTGTATGGGTGAGCGCGATACACCCATTTGGATTGTGGTTTATGATTTGTATATCAAGGAGTTATCAACATGCGCGTTGTGATTGATCGTGATTTGTGCGACGCCAGCTTACCATTTTGCCAGCGCTGTTCCGCCGCTTTCATCCGCTATCCCGAAGGCAGCGACCGGCTGTGTGTGCGTGACATCATTGACGATGGTTCCGATCTGTTAACCATTGAAATACACACAGACGGGCGGACGCTGGAATTGGAATTGACAGACGAAGCGCGGGATCTGGCCAGCGTTGAGGGGTGGGAGGCACTGGCTAATTTCGACCCGGCGCTGTTCCGCACAGGCGCGCTGGAACGGTGGCATCAACTGCGGGCACTGCCTGTCAATCATTAGCCTGGCGCGTAGTTGGCGGCCTGGTCTGTCCAGGGTGACCAGACCCTTGCACACGCCCGGTCCAATCCTGGCGCCAGTTGACTTTGCCGTGTCATGCCCCTCGCCGCCTGTAGACACAGCCTGGCGGGTGGGCGATGGCGTAATTTGAGCCTCCCTTCTATATCATGCTAAAATGTTGTGCGTACGTCACTGCCACCAGGCGGTTTTTTTAGTGTTGGCAGGCCAAAGGAGTAAATGACATGGCTTCTCCTTCCCTTACACCCCTCAAAGAGAAGACGACTACGCCTCCGGCTCGCAGTGGAGTTCCACTGCTACATCCCGGAGATCGCCTGTCGCGGGCTGAATTTGAGCGCCGTTACCTGGCCCAACCCGACATTAAAAAGGCTGAACTCATCGAAGGAGTTGTTTACATGCCCTCTGCGCACGCCGCCTACCTGGCCCAATGCCAGGCGCAGCAGGCGGCAGGCAATTCCAGTTAGGGTCACACGCTATGGTTCGGCAGTAATTGCATTGGTTTCTTCGCGGCACTCACACGCTTCGCGCACTTCATCGCCGCGCACCAACAACCCATCATACTCCCACCCCAGCCCCTGCGACAGCCAGCCAGCCATCTCAAATGGGATCGGCCCATCAGCCGATACCCAACGCCCATTGTAAGTACGGGCAATGTGAACGTGTGTACCATTGGAGAAACCGCCTTCGCAGGAGGGATGCCCCAAGGGATCGCCCGCGTGGACTAAGGCGCCAGCCTGAATCCGATCCCGACTCTCCACGTGCATATAATGAATGGCCCAACCGGTACCCACATAACCATCCCCGTCCAGATCAATCACCACCCCACCCTGGCCAGCACGCGCCACCACCCCATCGGCCACAGCCTGCACCCAGGCGTCAGATGGGTAGCAGCCCAACTGTTCGCCCGTGGGCACAAAATCCAGCGCCGCCCAGGCTGAGCCAGGGGCCCACCCGCCATGCGGCCCACCCGTAAAGTACCAGGTCTCGCCAGCCGCCCAGGGCAGACGGAAAGGGGGCTGCGTCAGACTGGACGGCCACAGCGGGTCCACCGTGTAGGCAAATGGGTTGCCAAACAGGCGCAAATAGGTGCTGTAGAAACCATCAGGGCCAATATCGTGCAGCCAGCCTTCATAGGTAGCCGTGTCGCCAGAGCCTAACATCAGTTGAATGCCAACCGTGCCAGCATTTAACCCTGGCGCAAATCCCACACGTGTGCCATCCTCCAATGTGAAACTGGTTAACCCTCCCTCCAGCAGCCCATAAAATCCCCAGTTGAGCAAGTTCGCCGCCCATCCTAACTGGCGATACAACCCCTCATAACCCGCCTTGCCATACCCCATAGGGGTCTGCGGCTGCGTTACCGTCTGCTGCGTCACCCACCCCGACCGGTATTCCAACACTGCCAGCAAGAGTCGTGGATTCACCTGAAACCGATCCGCCACCAATTGCACAATGGCCGGGCCGGTCATGATCTCCCCTTCCACGTCTTCGCTGTAATGCAGCAAGAAACCGTCATAGGGCATAATTGCCGGCATCACCCCAAAATTACGCGCCGACGGCCCATAAACCAACTCGCTGTCTGGCGCCAGTTTCACGTCAGGCCCCATCACGGCAGGTGGGCCAGGAACTTGCAGCACCTGGCCCACATACAGCAGGTCCGCCTCGCTCAAATCGTTTAACCGCATCAGTTCAGCTACAGTTGTGCCATATTGAGCGGCAATGTAGCCCAGGTTCTCGCCATAGGCGACTTCGTGCGAACCGACTTCACCGCCTGTGCCCAACGTCAAAGCGTGGGGGGGGTCTGGCGTGGGTATGCCCTCATAAATGGGAAGCGGCGTGGCGTAAATAGTAGGAAGAGGAGCGGTAGTCGCTGTTGGCGGCAAGGGCAGCGCCTGGCCAGCAGCCGGCGTTATAGGCGGCGTAGGCAAGTTAGCCAGCAGCGCCAGGGTAACAGGCGGCAGTTCTGGCGTCGTGGCGGCAGTACAGCTCACCAGCCAGAGAGCCAGCAGCAGGCTGCCCAAAAAGACAAAGCAGGTTAAGTGGCGACGCATCATAAAACAAAATTGTACTCGTATGTCTGGCTAAACTCAAAGCGCATTGGCGCAGGTTTGCTGGTCACGTTACAATCCACTCATCCCATTAACTGCCGGCAACCATCATGCAAGCAAACTACGTCCAACGACTACGAATCCAATTCAGCAAAATCGGCCAGACCCGGTACATTGGCCACCTCGATCTGGCGCGTACCCTGGAACGCGCCTTCAACCGCGCCAATTTGCCCATCTCCTACACCCAGGGGTTCAACAAACGGCCACGAATGCAGTTGGCGGCGGCCCTGCCGCTGGGCTTTACCAGCGAATGCGAACTGGTAGACATCTGGCTGCAGCAGGCCGTTGACCCGGCCACAGCCCAGGCCCAAATCGCCGCGCGCATGGCGCCAGGCATCCTGATCCAATCTGCCACGGAAATACCTTTGTCTGAACCGCCGCTGCAAAATCGAACCAATGACGCCACTTACGTAGTCACTTTGCTAGATCCGCTCGATGAAATGGAACTGCGGCAGCGGGTGGCCGATCTGTTAGCCGCGCCAGAGCTGCCCCGCGCGCGGCGCGATAAAGAATACGACCTGCGCCCGCTCATCCACAAACTGACCATAGAAAAAAGCAGTGATGGCCGGATGGCGCTGCACATGCGCCTGGCGCTGCTGCCATCCCAGACAGGACGGCCTGATGAAGTGGCGCTGGCTTTGGGTCTTGATCCGTTGGCGCTGCGGGTGCACCGCACGCACATAGGTCTGGAACCCATCAATCTACCTCTATCTTGAACTGTGGCGCTCCTTGCCGGCAAACAACCCATAAAGAAACAAATTGGGCAGTACCTGTTATGTCTGGCATGGCTGCTCGCCGGTTGCCAGAGCGCTTTCACACTCCCGCCAGCCGCGTCTCCTGCAGTTCCGTCATCCACGCCGCCCGCGGCAGCCACGTCAACGCCCACGCCGCTGCTGCCTGATAGCGGCTGGGAACTGCTGCAACCCGGGTTGGAGCGACGCCATATCTTTTTATTGACGGAAGAGGGACAGCCCTATGAGCAGATTTATCTGCTGCGCTTTGCACCCGCCTTGTTTCAATTTGATGTTGCTTATCGTCCGGGGCAGCCGCAAACGCTGACGGCCTGGCAGGCGGAAACGGGGGCGCTGGCCGTCATGAACGGAGGATACTTCACCCCAGAGTTCACGGCCACCGGGCTGATTGTGGTGAACGGGCAGGCGAGCGGCGTCAGTTATGGGGAGTTTGCCGGCATGTTCGCCATCACCCCCGACGGGCCTCACCTACGCTGGCTGGCGCAGCAGCCATATGACCCCGCCGAACCGCTGCACGCCGCCCTGCAATCTTTTCCCATGCTGGTCAAGCCAGGGGGACAGCCCGGCTACACCGCGCCAGACAGCCGCCCATCCCGCCGCACCGTCGTTGCCCAGGATCAACAGGGACGGATCATTTTCCTGGTCGCTGGCTGGGGCAGCTTTACGCTGCACGGCTTGAGCCAATTTCTGAGCAGCAGCGACCTGGATATTGACGTCGCCCTCAACCTGGATGGCGGCGCTTCTACGGGCATCCTGCTAGCTCAGCCTGCCGAAGGTCTGGGAACAGTGGCAACCGTGCCGGCTGTTATCACTGTCCACACCCGCTGATTTCCCCAAAAACGCAAAACGCCGTTCGCTGGCAGCAAACGGCGTCAAAAAAACTGCGGATGGCATTCACCTGGATTACATGGGGGCTTCTGGCTGGAGTAAGGCCATGAGGTTGTCGCTGGGGTCTTTGAACCAGGCCATATCGCCTACGCCGGGCACAGTCATGCGGGGCATGACCACGCTGCCCCCCAACGCCTGCACTTTGTTCAGGGAGTCGTCCAGATCATCTGTGTGAATGTAGATAACAATGGAACCTGGCGGCACACCTTCGCCAATGGGGTTAAACCCTCCCCCCAAACCACCCGCCGCATCCCAGGTGGTGTAATTCATCTCCGGGAATTCCTGCATCTTCCAGCCAAAGGCTTCTTCATAGAACCGGGCAGATTCAGCCCTGTCACGCGAAGATATTTCCACGTGAACCAGACGATGATTAGACATTTTTTTCTCCTGTGTGTATGTGTTTTGGACGACAGTGTAGGCAGCAGTCATTGATTGATCCAAAACAATTATAGCACATATGTTCTATTGGTCAACAAGGTTAGTCGTCCGCCAGTCCCTTTTGGTCACCGTGCTGCTACCCAAATTACGGCTGCCAGTTGCATAAACGTCATCGTTGCCCAATCGTACAGCAGTCAATTACCTGGCGTCAGGTATATACTGGCGGCGTCTGCTATGCTATAATAAAAGCAGAGCCCCAAAATCATCTGTTTCGTTTCGCGCACACCTGTCCCCTCAGGCAATCCTCACTCTTATACAAATGATATTGGCCCTACTTCTTAAGGATTAAGGACCATCCCATGCGCACGCGACATATCACCTCTCTTCTGCTGTTTTTTGGTCTGTTGTTGGGCTTGCTGCTGCCGGCATGTCGCCACGATGAAAAACAGGTAGATATAGCTACAGCCATGCCACAGCCTCTATCTACCACGACGACTACGCCGGCTGTCGCCAGCTCTACCCCTGCGCCTGTTGCCCCCGATTCATCGCCCACCGCCGCACTGGCGCTGCCCGAAGCCGCCCAGCCAGACAACTACCCCCTCAACCAACCGCTGGTAATTCAGTTTAGCCAGCCGATGGACGCCACCAGCGGCAGCGACGAACCGCTGCTCGTTCGCCCGCGCCGCATCGGCAGCTTTAGTTGGAACAGCAACCAGACAGAGTTGACTTTCACGCCAGACGGCGACTTTGAACCCCGCCGCCGCTACACCATCACCTTAAATGAATCGCTACGCAGCGCAGCGCAACGACCCCTCGAGCAGGCCTATACCTGGGAATTACAAATGGCGGCCAGACCGCAAGTTATCAGCTACCAACGGCATGAATCACTCGGCAGCGCGCAGCAGCCTGTCTTTTTCGTGCGCTTCAACCAAC
>CAZDSN010000099.1:0-9796 GCA_964507675.1 uncultured Ardenticatenaceae bacterium
TGAGGGTGTGCACCAAAGCCTGTCCCGCCGCCGGCGGCGGCAGCGGCTCCTGGCGCACGGCGACCTGGTAGGGGGCTGTAAAGTACAAAACCTGTCGCGTCTCGCTCATCTGCTTTGCCAGAGTACAAAAGTCTTGGAGGCTTTTTTAGTCTCTCACTGAGACGCAAAGGGGGCCAGGATGGGGCGACCATCCTGGGTCAGGGGCGTGTCGTCGCCGTCGGGATAATCGAACACCTGCGGTGGGTCTTCATCGCGGTAGAGGGCGGCGTATAGGGTGGGGGTGACTTGGACGGCGTCTACAGGTACAACGACATCCCAGGCCATGCCGGCAGGCAGATGCACCTGCCCAATGATCTGGCCCGGCTGACCGTCCGCCTCCGCCTGCACCACCAGCCAGGTAGTCACGCTGGCGACAACCATGGGCACAACCACCGTATCCGTCACCACCTGATCCTGCGTCAGCAGGTAGCTGCCCTGGTCCACGCGGAACGAAAACAGCGGCAGCCGCCCGTCCTCGTCAGCCACGAGGGGATCGGCGGTGGGAAAATCAAACACGCCCGGCGGCTCGGTATCCGTGTGCAGCCGGATATGCAGGACAGCCGTGACGGCATTAGCCGGAACGGGGACAACCACCCGCCGGTTCAGGCCATCCACCAGCGGCGCAAACCCAATAACGTTGCCCGGCTGGTCCTCGGCGTTGGTATAAACGACCGCCCACCCAGGCCCGTTACTGACTACTCGTTCAATCACAATTTGATCGTTGATGACGGGTTGGTCAAACACGTACACATCCAACGGCAGTACGGCTCTAAAGCGCGCGGACACCGGCTGGTCGCCCACGATCACGGGCGGGTCGTCTGGTTGGAAGCGGGTAAGCGTGCCGGCATCTTCATGCAGCATCACCAGTAAATCCGGCACAGCCTGCCGCCAATCAATGCGCACAGCCACGTCCTGGTGATGGCCTGCCGGCACAGGCGCAAACCCCAACATTTGCTCGTCTGGGCCATAGACGGCCACAAACCCGGGCGTTGCCGCCGTTACTTCATCTATACGCACCCAACCCTCAGCCGCCACCCGCTGGTCGCTGACCACAATCCCTGGCAGGGTCGCCGTGACTGTCACGGCAAATAGATTAGCCACTATCTCGCCCTGGTAAGTCAGCGGCGGGTCGGTCTGCACATCGAAAGAACCCAATGGTTCCGCGTCAGCGTACAGCGCCGCCGTGATTTCCTCAGGGGCGGTCAGCGGGTCAATGGTTAGGATCACAGCATTGCTGCTGCCTGCCGTTAACAGCTTAGAAGCCAGCACCGGGCCATCGCTGCTGCTGCCCGCGTGCAGCGCCAGCCAGCCGCCAGCGGGAGCAAAGACGGAGGCAATGACGATGCGGCCATCATCCCCTACTTCCTGCGCGCCCGCGCGGATGAGTGGCTGTGGTTCCAGGGTGGCCGTAGGAACGGGCGTAGGGGGCGGCGTGGCTGTCGCCAGTGGGGGTGAGCCGGCGGTGGCGGTGGCCGTCACGGCGGACGGCGTATCTGTGACCGGTGGCTGTTCGCGACGACATGCCGGCAGCAGCAAAATGAACAAAACCAAGCTAAGGTACCGTAAAAAACGCAAATCAACTCCTACGAAAGCAACCTCACGCAGATGTCCGCTTACGCGGGGCGTAGAGGGTACTGAGAAAAATTCGTGATAATTCGTGCCATTCGTGGCAAAAAAATCTTCATCCGCCGCAGCGCGCCCTGCTCAGAGGAATGCCTGAGGCTAACGCGCCTGCCACCACATAGCCGCGCCGTCGCTGATCAGTTCGATGCTGCCCAGTTCGTCGGTACGCAGCACGGATGCGCCCATAGCGGCTATGCGGCGCAGCACGTCTGGCTGGGGATCGCCAGCGCGGTTGTCGCTGCCGACGGAGATGACGGCAATCTGGGGATGGACAGCATTCAAGAAACCTGTCGAAGTAGCGTTATTGCCCCCCTGCCGCCCAATTTGCTGCACCAGGGATGGCAGCGCCTGGGTGGAAGCCGTCATCGCCTGTTCCGCTTCCACGCCCGCTGCGCCAGCCAGCATCACGCTCAAATTGCCATAAACCAGGCGCAAAGCTACCGTCTGGTCGCCAGCCGCGGCAACCGGGTGCAGCACTTCCAGCCGCACGCCATCCTCGACGGCAATCACCTCGCCGGCGGCCGCCTGGCGCCGTGGAACTTGCTGCGCCTGGGATTGCGCCAGCAGCTCCTGATAAGCGCGGAAGGTGTCGCCGCTGAACCCGCTGGTGACTAACTCCTCTACGCCATACCGCTGCAAGACGCCCGGCAGCCCGGCGGCGTAGCTGTCGGCGGGGTGGGTAGAGATGACCAGATCCAACTGCCGATCCCAGAAGGGCATCATCTCCCCCAAAGCAGCGTTTAGCAGGGTGGGGGAGGGGCCGCCGTTAATGAGGATCTGCCGCCCGCTGGGGGTCTGGATGAAGGTGGCGTCGCCCTGCCCCACGTCGAAAAAGACGACGTGCAGGCGACCGTCAGGCTGGCTGCGGCCCCAGGCGACTACCAGGATGGCAGCCAGTACGGCTGCGCCGATGAGGAGTTGTTGGCTGGCATAGGGACGCATATTGTTTATCACCGTCTGGCGGCGGGGTTGCGGCTGGAATGTGAGCCAGGTTACGCCGCCAATGATCAGGTAGAGCAGGGCAACGACGACCAGGTTGATCTGGACGGGCACCGCCGCAAAAGGGACTGTTGCCAGCAGCCGTACCAGGAGAATGGAGTAAGAAAGGAAAAGCCAGGCGATCCAGGCAACCGGTTGGGCCACGATGGGGGAGAGCAGACCCAACAAAGTAGCCAGACCGCCTGTGAGCATCAAGCCAGGCTGTGCCGGCAAAATCAACGGGTTGGCAATCAGGCTGACGAGTGAAATCTGGCCGAAATAGAACATGATCAGCGGCAGGGTGCTTAACTGCGCCGCCAGCGTGACCATAACTGTGTCCGAGAGGGGTCCCATGAGCCAGGTGACGGTTGGCGCGGGCAGCCGCTGCGCCAGCCGCCGCTGCGTCCAACGAGCGAAGCGGTCGGCATATAGCATCAAGCCCAAAGTGGCGGCAAAACTAAGCTGGAAACCAACATCCCACAGGCTAAACGGTCGCCACAGGGTCATGAGAATGCCGGCAGCAAACAATGATGCATATGCAAAGGTAGGTCGCCCCATAATCCTGCTCCCCACCAGGTAAATACTGCCCATAATGGCCGCCCGCACCACTGAAGCATCTGCGCCAACCATAATGGTATAAAGAACAATCCCCACCAGGGCAAACCAGGGCGCTCGCCGCCGCCCCACCAGAGGCGTAGCCACGCCTACCAACATACCAGCTAGAATGGAAATGTTGAAGCCCGAAATAGCGATGATGTGGGTCATGCCTGTGCGGGCAAAAGCGGCCTTGAGCGCCGGGTCCAATCCGGCCTCGTTGCCCAACAATATCCCGCTCAACAGGGCAGACTGCGGCTCAGGAATGAGGCGGTTGACCACCACCTGCGCCCGCTCTTTGAAGGCAAAGATCGCCTGGTAAACCGGATTCCCCGCATCTTCCGCCAGCACCTCAATTTCCGGCAGCAGCATCACGCTGTGCACCCCTTGCCGGCTTAAATATTCGCGGTAGTCAAACGTATCGAACACAGGCGGCTCATCGAGTTGGCCAATCAGGCGCAGGCGGGTTCCGTAGCGGATAATGGGGAAGCGTTCGACATTGACTAACACGCGCCCCGTCACCGGGCGGGTAGCGCCCCCGGCCAGCGTCAAAGCTTCGACTCGCACATCCAGGCGCGTCGTGGTGTCTCGTGGTACGGGTTCATCTACGACCAATCCGGTTAAGATGACGTCGGCTTCATTGTAATAAGCAACGTGTCCAGGATCGATATGGGGCAAAGCCAAAACGTAACGCATTCCGCCCAGGCCAAGGGCAGCGGCACAGATAAAGATCAGGCGCAGCGACGGCTCTTGGCGGAACAGCAGCCCACCGGCTACTGCCGCGCCCACGCCGCCCAACCAGGCAGGCCAGGGCAACGGCAGCAAGCTGGCTAACCCTAACCCTGTAAACCAGGCAATACCCACGTAGATAGTGGTCATAGAGAACCAGGGGAGAACACTAAGGATACATCCATTTCAACGTGCGGGGATAGGGGCTGGTTTCGCGCACGTGGTGGATACCACAAATCCAGGCCACCGTGCGTTCCAGGCCCAGGCCAAAACCACTGTGGGGCACGCTGCCATACTGGCGTAAATCTACGTACCATTGGTAATGCTCCAGGGGGAGTTCATGCCGCTCAATGGCCGAGACCAACAAATGCGGGTCGCTCATGCGCTCGCTGCCGCCAATGATCTCCCCATACCCTTCGGGGGCCAGCAGGTCTACGCTCTTGCACACTTCTGGCCGCCCTGGCCACGGCTCCATATAGAACGCCTTGACTGCCGAAGGGTAACCATAAACAAACACGGGACGGTCAAACTGTTTGGTTAGCTCCGTTTCATGCGGCGAACCAAAATCATCTCCCCACTCAATCGCCAGTTGCGCTTTCAATTCTGGATCATCGGCGGCCTCGCGGATCGCCTGCACCCGTTCAATAGCTTCATCGTAACTGATACGCGGAAAAGGCGCCTGCACCCTTTCTAACGCTGTCAGGTCGCGCTCCAACAGTTGCAGCTCCGGCCGGCACTTTTGCAAAGCTGTCTGCACAATAGTGCTGACAAACTGTTCTTCCAGTTCCATCAAACCATCCAGATCGCAAAAAGCAATCTCTGGCTCCACCATCCAGAACTCCGCCAGATGCCGCCGCGTCTTGGATTTTTCAGCGCGGAAGGTAGGGCCAAAACAGTACACTTTGCTAAAGGCCATGATGTTGGCTTCGTTGTAAAGCTGCCCCGTTTGCGCCAGATACGCTTCTTCCTCAAAATAATCCACTGTAAAAAGCGTACTTGTTCCTTCGGCTGCTGAGGGCGTGATAATGGGCGTGTCAATGTTGAGAAAGCCGCGGCTGTCCAGGAAGTCAATAATGGCTCGCTTGACGACGGCGCGCACACGCAAAATGGCCCACTGCTGGCTGGAGCGAATCCACAAATGACGGTTTTGCATCAGGAATTCAACGCCATGTTCTTTGGGCGTAATAGGGTAGCCTTCCACATTCTGCAGCACTTCCACGTCGCTGATGCTCAACTCATAGCCGCCGGGGACGCCGGGGGCGCGGTCATCCTGGCGTACGCTGCCTGTTAAAATGAGGGAGGATTCCTGCCCCAGTTCTTTGATCAGGTCAAATTTTTCTTCGCCCAGTTCGGGGCGGAAAGCAACAGCCTGAATGATGCCGCTGCCATCGCGCAGGCGCAGAAACTGCAACTTCCCTTTGCCTGTTTTAGCGTAGAGCCAGCCTTTGAGGCGCACGGTCTGGCCGACGTAGCTGGCAATCTCCTGGATGGTAATATCTGTGGGCATAGTACTCCTGAAAAAGTGTGAAGGATGAGGTATAAATTCTATACCTGGCGACCTTGTGGTGTACCCCAATGGGGGGTCTCTGTCGTTTGTGTATTCTCTCGATTATTCTAACCGTTGCTGGCAGCAGGGCAAGTCATTCTCACAGCGCCGTTGTCTCACAGCGCACTATCTCAGGCTGGATGGCGCAGGCCAATAAGCTGCCAACGCAAGTCGGGGCGGCGCAAATAGGCAATATTATGGCGCAGGCGATCAGGGTGGAACCCGAAATGAAAGCGAACGGAATCCAGATCGGTAATGTCCGGTGTGATAAAGCGATCCATCCAGAAACGGGTAACGGCTGGATGTCGCCACCAACTGAAAAGGATCCCCACCAGAGGGCGAACCAGTAAGGGATGGGGCTTGAAAGGAATACCCGAGATAGCGGCGCTTTCCAGCGCTGCCTGAACGATATCGGCGTAACGCATTTGCTCCTCGCCGCCTAATGCAATGGTGCGCCCCACCAGATCGTAGCGAGCCAGCGTAAGCAGCAAGCAGCGCACCAGGTCTTCCACCCACAGCGGCTGCATGACCACCTGGCCGCCCCCCGGTAACCAGATCAGCGGCCAACTCCATTGAGCCAGCCCCACGATGTTGTTAAGAAAACGGTCGTGGCGGCCAAACAAGGTGGCGGCGCGAATAATGGTATAGGGCAGGTCGCTGCGGCGCACTAATTCTTCTTGCTCGCCTTTGGCTCGCAGCAGCGGGTGCATGGAATTGGCGTCGGCGTTGAGGCGGCTGACAACGAGCAGGCGGCGCACCTGGGCGTGCCGGCATTCCTCCAACAGACGGGCGGTCCCTTCCACATCTACGTGCTGTAAGGCGCGCGCCCGCCCCCGGCTTTCGGCACCAGCCAGGTGAATAACGGTATCCACATCGCCAAGCTGCGCGCGCAGGGCATGGGGATCGTTGATGCGCCCGGTGTAGGGTTTTGCCGGCATCTCCCGCTCGGCCAACGCTTTCATCAACGACTTGCCCACAAATCCGGTTGCCCCGGTAACCAGAATCATCAGTTCATCCTCTCTCTGTCACTCAGTCACCGTCAGAGAACTACTTTCCTGCTCCGGCTAAAGCCTCCACTCCGGAAATTTGAAACTTGTTCCAGACGCTCACTAACTCCCCTCATTATACTGCCATCAGGTATAATCTCCCCATGCACATTGCTCTCATTGGCCCCACCTATCCCTACCGCGGCGGCATTGCCCACTACACCACGCTGCTGGCGCGGGCCTGGCGGCAGCGGCAAACGGTGCGACTCATCTCCTTTTCTCGCCAATACCCGCGCTGGCTCTTCCCCGGCCAGAGTGATCGCGACCCCAGCCAGCAACCGCTGCAAACGGAAGCCGACTATTGGATTGACGGCGTCAATCCCGTAACCTGGTGGCAAACGGCAGAGCGGCTGCGCGCCTGGCAGGCACAGGTAGTTGTTTTCTCCTGGTGGGTTCCCTTTTGGTCTCCCGCCTGGGCCACCCTGGCCTGGCTGCTGCAGCGTGGCCCTGATCCGCCCCGCATCCTGTTCATCTGCCACAACGTGCTGCCGCACGAATCCGGTCCGCTGGATCGGGCGGCGGCGCGGCTGGCGCTGGGGCGTGGCGATGGCTTTCTGGTGCATTCCCAGGCGGATGCCAGCCGGCTGGGCCAGCTTTTCCCGCAGGCACGGCTGGCCGTGGCCACCATGCCTCGCTTTGCTGAATTGGGCGCCGCCGCGGATGTTCCCCTGCCTGTCACCCTGCCCACTGATCGCCCGCTGCTGCTCTTTTTCGGTTTTGTCCGCCCCTATAAAGGGTTGGATGTGCTGCTGGAAGCCCTGCCGGCAGTGCTGGCGCAGCAGCCTGTCCATTTGCTGGTGGCGGGCGAGTTCTGGCAAGACACAGCCGCCTATCAGAGTATGCTCAATCGCCTGGGATTGACGGAGGCGGTGATGCTTTGGAACCAGTATGTGCCGGACGAACAGCTTGTAGCCTGCGTGCGACGGGCAGACGTGGTGGTGCTGCCCTATCGCCAGGCTACCCAGAGCGCTGTGGTACAGGTAGCCTTGGGTCAGGGCACGCCTGTGATCACGACCAACGTGGGGGGATTGGCGGAAGCAGTACAGGATGGGCGCACCGGATTGGTCGTACCGCCTGATGATCCGGCGGCGCTGGCTGCGGCCATCAACCGGTTCTTTCGTGAAGATTTAGGCCCCACGCTGCGGGCGCACATAGCCCAGGAGCAGACACAGTTTTCGTGGGAGCAGTTGGCGGAGACATTGGAGTCACTATGTGTCTGAGACAGATGCCCAGACAGCTAACTGTGCCAGGTACGTTTGCAAAGCTGTGCGCCAGGGAGGCAGCCAGCCGTGTGTGTAGTAACTGGCGGCAGCTTCCATATCAGGGCGGGGAGCCAGGCGGGGAAAGTGGGTGGAAGGCACTGGGACAAGGTCTAGCGTTAATTCTGCCAGGCGCACAATTTCGGCGGCCAGTTGGTAGCGAGTCACTGGGCTGCCGCTGTTTACCAGGTGCACCACGCCACGCTGCCCGGCCAGGAGCACCTGCTCCAACCCCTGCGCCAGATCGTCTGTGAAAGTAGGAGACCCTGTTTTGTCATCCACGACCGTCAGCCGGGTGTGCTGCTGCGCCAGACTCAATATCTTGCTGACAAACTTTTTGTCTGCCGGCCCGCCGCCAAACAACCAGCCGCTGCGCACAATCAAATGGCGCGGCAGCGCCGCCACGATCTGCTCTGCCTGCCATTTGCTTTTGCCGTAAACGTTCACGGGCGCGGGGGAATCGTCCTCCAGGTAAGGCGACAGTTTGCACCCGTCAAAGACGGCGATGCTGCTCATCAAGAGCAAGGGCACATCCAGTTCCTGGCAGACAGCGGCCAGATTGGCAGTGGCAGCGCTGTTCACCTGGTACGCCAGATCAGGCTGCTGCTGGCACAGGTCAACATCCGTCAGCGCCGCCAGGTGCAGCACCCAATCAGGTTCGGCCTCGGTGACCTGGCGGCGCAGGGCGCAGGGGTCGCAAATGTCCAGTTCGGCGCGAGAGGGAGCCATGAGGTAGTGGCGCGGGTAGAAATGCCGGCATACACTCTGCCCCAACATTCCCGCTCCGCCCGTAATAAATATCTTCATCCGTATGTCTCAGCGATCCACCAAAGTTTGAGGAGTTTCTCATGAGCGGGGTGCACCACAATATTGTCCTGTCCATCCGCTGCCCATTGTCTGTTATAATACCGGTTCGATTCATACGCTTAAAGTGACCCTGCTCTTTTCTAGGCAGATACTCATGCTCAAAGCCGGCAAACTGCTCCGGCTGCCAACCGCGGTTGGCAGCCGCTTCTTGCGCTCGCTGTAGCGAACCCAAACATGATTGCCATTATCATCCCCAGCCTCAACTCTCCTTTAATTGATCGTGTGCTGGCCGCTATCTGGCAACAGCCAGACGCTGCCCAGGTAACCGAAGTGTGGGTGGTGGGGCAGGACGCGCCAGGTTTGCTGCCCTCTCATCCCCGCGTCAAGCTGTTAGAGACCAGCCAGCCCGTACCGCCAGGCACAGCCCGCAATCTGGGTATTGCGGCCACCCAGGCAGACCTGCTGCTTTTTCTGGACAGCGACTGTCTGCCGCAGCCGGGTTGGCTGGCGGGGCATCTGGCGGCGCAGGCTGCCGGCCATATGGTCGTTGGCGGCGGGGTGATGCCGGCAGGCAGCAATTACTGGCACCTGACGTACAATTTAACCCTGTTTCACGAATTCTTCAGCAGCAGCCCGCCAGGACCACGGGATTACCTGCCCACGCTCAATTTGTCGGTGGCGCGCCAGGTCATTGCCCAGGTTGGCCCTCTGAACGAAGCCTTGCGCCGCGGTCAGGACGTAGAATGGACCACCCGTATGAGGCGCGCCGGCTGCCAGCCTTACTTCTGGCCGGAGGCTGCCGTTCGTCATGAACACAACCGCCGTACCTTCCAGGCTGTGTGGCAAGATTGCGCCCGCTCCGGTTTTTTTATGCGCCAGGTACGCTTGCAACACCCCGATTGGCTGGCTGCGCCGGGTCTGCTGCGTCACCGGCGGGCAGTGCTGTGGTTGTCGCCGCTGATTGCCCTATGGGCATCGCTGCGTATCTGGCAGCAGCAGCCGTTGACGTGGCAAAAGTATGGGCGGACCATGCCGGCAATCTACCTGACTAAACTCGCCTGGTGTTGGGGCGCCAGCCGCGCCGTCGAACCATGACCACTATTCTGGCCATCGTTGTCAACTGGCAGCAGCCAGACCTGACCATCGCCTGCATCCAGGCTCTGCACCAGATGGAT
>CAZDSN010000100.1:0-9746 GCA_964507675.1 uncultured Ardenticatenaceae bacterium
GAGGACGCGGAGAAAAAGTTCATGGAAATTTGCGCCATTCGTGGCAAACTTTATCTGTCGTTCCAGACAAACCCTATTCTAGCAAAGGTTCTTGCGTAAGGCTTACGAGAATCATAAGAAACGCATACAGTTTCGTAGAGTGACGCCGCCGGGCGACTGGCTTACAATACTCCCTTATGAAAGCAAAGCACTTCCTGGCGTTGTTGGCGCTGCTTTTGTTGGGGGCGGCCTGCCAGCAGCAGACTTCTACCGCCCTGTCTACGCCCCAACCTGTTCTTACCCATACGCTCACCCCGGCGGCAACGACCACGTTAGCTGTGCCGGCAATTACCCACTTCCCAACGGCTACCCCAACTCCCACGCCTACAACCACGCCGTCCCCGTCCCCGACGCCCACGCTCTCGCCCACGCCGGCGGTGGACGTCACTCTGGGCTTTTCCCGCGGTCAGCGCCCTGTCATGGCGCATGTGGTGGGACAGGGGGCGTTGAAAGTGGTCATCGTGGGCGCGGGTGCGGCCTTGCCCGGCCAACTGCTGGCGCATTTTCGCGCCCATCCTGACCAGGCGCCGCCGGAAATTAGCCTGTGGATTGTGCCTGAAATGAATCCCGATGGCGCCGCTTCCGGTCAGCAGGTCAATGCGGCTCAGGTTGACCCTTATCGCAACGCGGATACCCGCTATGATGATTGTACCGGCAACATCTGGATGGCTGATCCTGATGGTTTGCCCGAAGGCAGCGGCGGCGACTTCCCGTTTTCTGAACCCGAAAGCCAGGCGCTGCGCCAGTTTCTGGATGATGCCTGGCTGGTGTTGTTTTACCAACAAATGGACACCCCTGGCGGCGTGGCCCAAATCTCCGCCGATAGCTGCCGCCAATACCTGCCCAGCGACCGTTTGGCTGCCCTGCTCACGACAACCAGCCACTATGCCGCTGCGCCCGACTACGGTTTGAGTGGGAATTGGGTTGACTATCTGGCCGGGCAGGGAATTGCCAGCGCCCGCATTAAACTTCCCCCTAACCGGCCTGACAACTGGCAGAGCGACCTGGAGGGCGTGCAGCGCGTGTTGGCCTCGGTGGATGATCTGCTTGGGGCGGCGGCCGTAGACCAGGGGGCGGCCTTCACCTGGTTGGATGAAGAAAATGTGGGCGTCTGGCGCTTCGCCCCGCAGACGCTGATCCACCCGCTGGCTTTGACCGTTCTGGGCAACACGGCCTATTTACTCGACAGCGGTCAAGTGCTGGCGCTGGACCTGACGGCGCCCGCACCGCCACAGGCGCTGCTGGCCCCGGCGGCGGCAGTGGATCAGGCGCGCGTGTTGGAACCGCTTGATCTGGCCACGATAGGTCGAGACCTGGTGGTATTGGATCGCGCCGGCGACGTCTACCGTTATGCGCCGGATGTCTTAACCTGGTATAGCGACCGGCTGGATCGGGCCATTGCCGACAGTTCTTCTGATTACTATGTGGCGCTGGCTGCCGATGCCACAGCGCGTTTCTTGCTGGAGAACAGCTACGAATACATTTTACGCTACCTGCCGGACGGAACAGAGTCGGCCTGGCATATCGCCGAACACCATGACGTAGACGTAGCCGTGTATGAAGATGCCGTTTACCTGTTGGCGCAGAACGAAGGGGATCATGCCGGCACGCTGCTGCGTTACCAACTGAGTGAAGCGGAACCCAGTTTAAGCCGTACTTTTCGGCCCAGCGTGCTGCTGCAGCGCCCGCGCCAGGTGGTGGCTACGGCGGCGGCGGTGTATGTGCTGGATCAGGCTGGTTATCGTTTGCTGGCGCTGGACCCTGTCCAGGGTCAATTACAGGCGGTGTTTCAGCGGCGCGACCGCCAACCCATTACCTCATTTTGGGCAGATGCGGCGGGCGAACGGTTGATCCTGGCCGGGCAAGATCGGCTCTGGTTTTATAGCGCGCCGGGTGACGCGCCGGGTGGCGGCGGCTCAATGCCGTCGTCAGACGTGCCGGCTGGTCTGACCAGGGGGGGACGGCTGCACGATCTGGCATTCCTGGGGCAAATGACGGGCTGGCTGATCCCCATTGGCGGCTCCGATCTGCCTGTACGTGATTTACAGATGCCCGGCGCACCGCGCCATTATCGCCTGGGCATTCACGAAGGGGTGGATTTTTACTGGCAGCCAGGCACGCCCGTGCGGGCGGCGGCGGCAGGGGTGGTGATCCGGGCGCTGGTGGATTATGTGCCGGCATCGGCGGCCACCTTAGACGCCTGGCGCGCCGAGTCACAGAAGTTGGGCTACACCAGCGCGGCCGCGTTAGATGGCTATCGCGGGCGGCAGGTGTGGATTCAGCACGATAATGGTCTGGTCACCCGTTACGCCCATTTGAGCCAGATTGCTCCCGGCATTGAAGCGGGCGTGACGGTAGGGCGCGGGCAGCTTATTGGCGCAGTGGGCAACAGCGGTTCGCCTGCTTCCATTAACAACGCCAGCGAGGACGCCCATTTGCATTTTGAGATCTGGTTGGGCGAGCAATATCTGGGGCAATTTTTACGCCCGGTGGAGATTCGAGAGTGGTTGGAGCGTATTCTGGTCAATGGGTGAGGCGTGTCACAACCGGCGGCGGGCGATCAGGCGGATGGCGCACAGCAGGAGCAGCAGCCAGGCGACGCCGCTGAGGAGGACGCCCGGCAGCCAGCCAGGGGGATGAAAGGTCATTTCGATGTGGTGGCTACCCGCCTCCACGCGCACGGCGCGAAAGGCGTAGTCAGCGGCTAAGATAGGGACAGCCTGGCCGTCAACGACCGCTTTCCAGGCAGGATGATAGACGTCGGACAGCAGCACGTAAGCCGGGCGGTCTGTTTGTACGTTCAAAGCTACTCGATTCAGGCCATAGGCAGCGAAATCTACCCGCCCTATGCCTGCTGCGCCTGCCAGCGGCGCGCCCCCCTCCAGCACCACTGTGCGCGCAGGATCGAACCCCGCCTGGTGGATGGCCGTAAACGCCGCCGCCGCGTCGGGGACGATTTGCGTCTGGTACAGCAGCAGCGCCCGCGGCAGGGCGCGCGTGTTCAGGTAAATGTCTACCTGCGGGTCGCCATTGTAGACGGGTACAATAAAGTGGGTGTCGCCGGGCGGTTCCGTTTTACCGGCGACAATGTATTGGATGCCCATCAAGTTGTACAGGGGGGAGCCGCGGTAACCGATGCTGTCGCGGTAGACGGCGTAATTGGCCAGTTCCAGCGGGTTAAAGACGCCGCCTGCTGAATACAGGCCAAATAGCTGCGCGGCGCTGGGCTGCCACAATCCGGTGGCTTCGTCAATGCGTTGAATGCCGGCATTCTGCTGCAAATAAGCCACGGCTGCCGCATGTTCATACCCCACGGTGGGGCGGTTAACCTCCCGTTCCACCGCCCAGCCCAACCCAATCAGGTCTAATGCCAGCAGCCCGGCTGCCAGCGGCGCAAACAACCAGGCAGGCACGGTTTGAGACAGGCGGCGGTTGGTCAGCAGCCACCCCGCCAGCCACAGCGCCGTAAAAACCAGCAGAGCGCGCGTTATTTGCGGCAGCGGCGCGCTGCCGGCATACGTGCTTGCCAGCCAGGCCAGCCCGCCGCTGAGCAGGGCAAAACCGAGCGCCAACCCGCCTTGCAATCGCCGGTACTGCTGCTGCCCATCTGTCTGTGCCAGGGCGTCCACGCCTATGGCCGCCAGCGCCGCCAGGGAGAAGTCAAGCAGGAGCACAAAACGGGCCGGCACTTGAAATGGCAGCGGCGCGTGGCTAAAAATGAGCGCATGCAGCGGCGTGTGTTTTCCCAGGGCCAGCAGCAGAAAGAAGAGGCCGGCCAGGGCATAGAAAAGGGCGTGGCGGTTCCAGCGCAGGCGCAGGCCATAGGCAGCCAATATGAGAGGGAGAATACCCAGGTAACCGGCTTCCACGCGCGGCCAGTTGCCCCAAAAATCTGCCGAACTGCGCCCCCAAAAGTGGGGGACAAACAACCCCACCAATGCCTGTAGCGGCAGTGAATAGTTGACGCTTTGCGCATAGTCAAAGGAACCACGGCGGGTCAGTTGGGTCAACGCCAGCGAGGGCAGCAGCGTGACCGCCGCTGTTGCTGCCGCTGTAGCGCCTAACAGCAGCAGCAAGGGCAGCGCCCATTTGTGGCGCGCCGTCACTGTCTGGTAGAGAGCGTAGACGCCCAGATAGCTGGCGATGATAAACGTCATCTGCCCATGCCCGGCCAGAGCGGCCACGCCCATCAGGCCGCCGCCGCCCAGGCTCCAGGCCAGCCGCGGGCGGGGTTGAACGGCCAGCAGGGCGCGGTGGAAACAGAGGAAGATAAGGGGCAGCCAGGCGGAAACGGCGACCAGGTTGGGATTGCCGGCATGGATGACAAACACATCCGAAAACATGAAGGCCAATCCCCCCACCAACGCCGCGCCCGGTGGCAGCGGTCGTTCAGGTCGCAGCAGACGCAGGCAGACATACGCGCCTACACCGGCTAGCAGGACGTGGGCAATGACCATGAGTTCCAACGCCCGATAACTGAAGTTGGGGTTCAATAGAAACAGCAGCAGATTGAACGGGTAAAAAATGCCTGATTGGTTGTCGGCAATGAGAGGAGCGCCAGCATATTGGAAAGGATTCCACAGCGGGATTTCCCCCTGGCGCAGGCTGGCGGCGGCAAAGCGGTACATGGGGTAGATGAAGGAAACCATGTCGCCGCCGCCGCGCGGAATCCAGGCCGCTCCCCACAGCACCGGTCCGTAAAACAGGCATACCGCCAGGGCCAGCGCCGCTAAGGCCAGGCCATCGTAGAAGTAAGGCCACGCGGTCATGGCTGCCAGGCGCACGTAAATGCTGCGGCTGCTCATTTTTCCCCTGGCGTGATTTCAATGGCGCCCAGAATAAGCCAATCCTGTCCGGTGTCGCGGCGCAGGACGGGGCCAGATGGGCCTTGCTGCCGCAGAACGACTTTGTACAGGCCTGCCGGCATTTCCGGGTTGAGATTGATATCGTAGTCCAGCCGCTGTACCTGCTCCCCGGCTTCTGGCCAGGGCTGGCCTACTGCCGGCAACTGCCCCCCCCATACGTTTCCTGGCTCATCCTCTACCGTTAAGACGTAGCGGCCAGGGGTGGCATAGAGGACGACGTGCAGCCAGTTGCTGGGTGGGTGCAGCCAGCGGTCTGTTGCCGGCAGTTGGCGCGCATCCAGCCAGACGCCGGTCAGGCGCGCCCCATTGGCATAGGACACATCCAGCGGCTGCGCACCCGGCAGCGGCGGGAAGCCATGCGGGTGCAGCAAGAACCCCTTCAAGGTGATGTGCGTTGGATATTGAGCCGTTATGACAGGATAGCGGGCCGTCAACCACTGCTCCAGGCGGTTTTGCGGGTCTGTATACTGGTTGCCTGATTGCGCCAGCCACAGCACTTCGGCGTCCAGGTAAGGAGCCAACCCGGCGGCAATTTCCGCGTCGTTGCTTAGCTGGCTGCCAAATGGGGCCACAATGCGCCCGTCGTAATAAAGACGCAGCGCCTCCTGGTAGAAGTGCAGATGAGTCACGACGACGTCGTCAGGGCCGGCATGGCTTTGCAGGTAAGCGGCAGCGGCGCGCCAGTTGTCCCGCTGCGCCACTGGCTGCCAGAGTTGGGTGTAGCCATATAGCTGCGGGGCCAGGAAGAGGAGCAAAACCAGTATTCCCCCCAGGGTGGCTGGCCGTATGGAGAAGTTCAACTTCTGAGAGAGGTTGAACTTCTCCAGCCTGCGAGACAGAAGGGTGGGGAATTGTGCCATGAACCAGCCCATGAGTAGCAGGGCCGGGGCAGCCGTGGTGATGACCAGCATTTTGGGTTGGAGAAATGCCTGCCGCTGCGAGAGGAGTGCCACTAAGAGCAATGGTAGCAGCAGCAGCGCCGCCAGCCATGCCCACGCCCGCCAGCGCCGCCCGCTCTGCAGACCACTGATGAGAACGGCGCCCCACAACAGAAGGGCGGCGGCAGTGACCAGCCAGGCGGGTGGGTAGGCATTTTGGAAGAAGAGCCATTCAGCGGTGAAGCGAAATAGCTGGCTCACGTCAGGGGCAGCGCGGGTAATCACGCCGCTGCCAACGCCGCTTACGCGCCAGGCGTTTCCCAAATACGGCAGGTAAGCGAGGCCAACGGCGGCCAGCGTCAGGGCTGCGGGTAGAACCCGCCGCCACATCTGGCGCAGCGACGGGGCCAACCCGGCCAGCAGCACGGCTGCGCCCAGGCCGGCCACGCACAGGGCGGCGGCGATATGGCTGTAGCAGGCCACGGTCAGCAGCAGAAAGGCCAGCCCCCCTAGAGCCGGGTTGTTGGCGCGTTGGGCTTGCCAGAGGGAGTAACTGCCGGCCAGGGTCAGGACGGCTGCCGGCATATACATACGCGCATCCAGGCTTTCATAAACCAGTGGGGGAGTAAAAGTGGCCAGCGCCGCCGCCGCCAGCCCCACCGGTTTCGAGTGCATAGCCTTACCTGTCTGGTACAGCAGAGCCACAAACAGGATGCCGCTCAAGGCAGACAACAGCCGCAGCCCTACTTCATTTACGCCCAGCAGCGCCAAAAACGGTTTCAGCAGGGCGTAATAAGCGGGTGGGTGCGGATCGCCGCGCAGGGCGATCAGGTCCGGGATCAGGCGAGCCAGCGGCACTTCCGCCCAAAAGCGGGAGAAGGCTTCGTCCAGGTCCAGGCTGTACCAGGTCAGGCGGGAAAGGCGCGCCCAGGCTGCCAGCAGCAGCAGCGCCGGCAGCCAGCGCCGGCTGATAGCGTGGGAGGGGTTCATCAGCTCCGGGCGATCCCTGTTTGGGTCTGCGCGACCCATTCGCTGCGCTCAATGGCGTAGAAGTAAACATCCCACCAGCGCCCTTTGGCATATCTATACTGGCTCAGGGTGGTATGGCGGCGCAGCCCCGCTTTTTGCAGCACGTGGGCGGAGGCCGTATTGGCGACGTCGCAGGTGGCGACAATACGCGCCAGTTGCAACTGGGTGAAGCCTGCCTGGACCAGGGCGCGGGCTACTTCCGTAGCGTACCCCTGTCCCCAGGCTGCCTGCGCCAGGATGTAGCCCAGGTCGGCTTCGTGGGCATTGCCGGTGAAGGTCAGATCGCAGCCGCCGATCAGGGCATTGTCTGCCTGGCGCACGACGGCTATCTCCCACACCAGGCGGGGTTTGTCCTGCTGGCTTTGTTGCATGGATAGCAGGTAGTCGTAGCTTTCCGCTTGACTACGCGGGCCAAAAAACATGTAGCGCGTTACCAGAGGATCAGAACTATAGGCGTGGACGGCGTCGTAATCGTCCAGCACAAAATCGCGCAGGATTAATCTTTTAGTATGCAGCGGCAGGGAGAGCTGAGAGAACATAGTTAATCCCGATAGCGGGCGAGCAAGGTGTTTAAGGCTTCCTGGCGCAGGCTGCGGGCGCGTTCCATTTGCCACAGCGTGGGCGGCGCGCCGCGAACAGTGCATTGTTCCGCAGTTAAGGGGCAGCGCTCACAGGTTTCGTTGATGATGCGGGTAGGGATGGCCGGGTCGTTCAGGAAGTGGATGGCGCTTTGCAAGGGGGCTTCCACACGCAGGCCCACAATGACGCTGCTGTTATCTTGTGACAGCGCCAACTGCCGCGCGAAACCGATACACAGGAACTGCTCTTGGGATTCCAGAAACTGAGACATCTGGATGCCCACGTGCGGCCCTACCTGGCCCTGTTCTTTTAGTTCTTGCAGCAGCCGCACGGTCAGCCAGCGGCGGCAGAAATGCTCACGGGAACTGATGCCTGTGGGCAGCGGCAGTTGATTCATGTTGAGCTGCTTCACCAACCGGTAACGGTCGCCGCTGTCGTGCATCCGTAGAAAATGCAAGGCCATGCCGAAAAATTGGGGGATCAGCTCGCTAAAGCGGTACAGCAGCATTTCGGGGGTGACGTCATACCGCCGCAGCATATCCAGCAGGATTGGGGGCTGCCAGGTAGGGAGGGCAAAAAAGGCTTCCAGGTCTTTGACTAATAACGACTGGGGCAGCAGCAGTGCGCCGGCAAAGTAAGAGGCTTGAAAGTCGTTAAACACCTGTTCATACGATTCCACCCGATCTGGGGAGGAGGTGTTGGCTCGATCTTTGAGACCAAACACCTGGTAGCCCATTTCCCGCGCCAGCAGGAATTTGATTTGCGCCGGGTGCAAGGCGCTGTTGATCAACAAATGTGGCCGCGGACCGTCAATGTAGACGGAGCGGTAGCCCGTCAAAGGCTGGTTTTGCGCCAGGGTGGCGTCGTCCAGGGTGTAGTTGAATCTTTGCGTAATAAGCGTTTGCAGATGGGAGAGGGGTATGGGTATCTGGCGATCCAGCCTGTGTTCCTGCGCAAAGCGGGTCACTGTTTCTTCCCAGGCGGGGAAGTAGTTATCGTTGAGTTCCTGGTAAGAACGCAAGGCTGCTCGCAGAAAATGTTCCTCTTCCATATTGTATTGGCGGGCCATATCGGCCACGGCATGGAGGAGAGCGCTGGCTTTTTCTGGATAGCCGGTGAGCAGGCCGACCAGGTCGCTGACGTCTACGCCAAATTCAGTGAAAGGGAATTGGCGGAAGAGCGGGGAAGTAAGGGCGTCCTTGAGGTGGGCCAGGTTGCGGTCGAGCTTAATGGAGACGAGTTCGTCGTAATTGATGCCCAGGACGTCAGCGATGCGCAGGATTTTGTCAGGTTTGGGATATTTGCGCCCTTTTTCGATTTCGGCCAGGTAGGAGGGGGAGATGGGGACGCGGGCAGCCAGTTCGGCCTGGGTGATGCCGGCATTTACCCGCGCCTGCCGCACCTTCATCCCTAGAATCACAGTGACGAGATCCACGTTCATGTTAATTAGTGTAGCCAGTTTTTGCTGATTGCCCAAAAACGACAATGGTACTAATTGCCAACTCGCTATTGACACACTGCGTCAATTTAGGGTATGATTCCTTAACTAGCGAATATTCGCGGCTGGCGCAGCTTCGCTAAAACTGTTGATACATTGCGCCCGGACTTCAACGAAAGAGGACAGCATCATGACGACGCTTTACGGTGTAGAGCTATTGGCTCCTGTTTCCCCTGAGTACGCTGAAATTTTGACGCCGGACGCTTTGCAGTTTGTGGTTTTGCTGGCGCGTATGTTTGAGAATCGCCGCCAGGATTTGTTACAGCGGCGAGTGGAGAGGCAGCAGGAGCTAGATGCCGGCATTCTACCCGACTTCCTGCCCCAAACGGCGGCTATCCGCGACAGCGACTGGACCGTGGCCCCTATTCCGCCTGATCTGCAAGACCGCCGCGTGGAAATCACCGGCCCCCCCGACCGCAAAATGATCATCAACGCCCTCAACTCTGGCGCCAGCGTATACATGGCCGATTTTGAGGACGCCCACTCCCCCACCTGGGACAACACCATCCAGGGACAGATCAACCTGCGCGACGCCGTTAACCGTGCCATCACCTACACCAGCCCCGAGGGCAAGTTCTACCAACTCCACGACAAAACAGCCACGTTAATGGTGCGACCGCGCGGCTGGCATTTGCCAGAAAAGCATCTCCTCCTTAACGGCAAACCTGTTTCGGGAGCTTTGTTTGACTTTGGTCTTTTCTTCTTTCATAACGCCCATAACCTGATCCAACAGGGAAGTGGGCCTTACTTTTACCTGCCCAAATTAGAAAGCCATCTGGAAGCGCGGCTGTGGAACGATGTGTTTAACCTGGCCCAGGATACGTTGGGTATTCCACGGGGGACCATTCGCGCCACTGT
>CAZDSN010000101.1:0-9717 GCA_964507675.1 uncultured Ardenticatenaceae bacterium
TGGAGTTGAACGTAAAACTTTTGGAATTGATCGCGAATTTTACCCAAATGCCTCGTGTTGAAGCCAGAGAGCTGGTGGAACTGGTTAGGAAACTCCAGAGCAGCATTCTCTCGACAAGCGAGTATGCACGCCTGTCGCAGTTGTCTTATCAGTTCGCCGAATGTGCCACCAGTTTTACGTTAGCAATGAAAGTGTCATGCCAGAAAGACGAACAGATTGGAATCCCCGATCATCTAAAAAACATGTCGCCTGAAAATCTGAAGCTCTACTTCCTGGCAACATGTATGATCTGGCGGAATCCGCGCGCGTGAAAGCGCGCCTGCGGCTGTTCCCTGCATCGCCAGATTTGTCCGACTCTATTCTCCAGATTAGAGTCGGCTTGCATTTTGAGAGGTGAAACCATGAGCAAGCGAGCTATTTTAGTTGCGCGCGTGAGCACCGATGCACAAGCCAAATATGGGTACAGCTTGCCCACCCAGCTTGATGCAATGCGGAAATATGCGGCCGCTCATCACTTTGAAGTGGCCGGGGAAATCACCGATGATTGTAGCGGGGCCATCCCCATTTATGAGCGGCCCGGCGGCAAACAGCTATTGGATGCCATCCGGGCGCGGTCAGCAGATGCCGTGATTTTCTACACAATTGACCGAGCCAGCCGAGATGAGGATGTGATTGACTTCATAATGCTCAAACGCGACCTGGGCAATGCTGGCATGGAATTGCATTTTTGTGACACCGGCAAAAGCGAGCACGACTCTGTAACCGGGATCATTGAATACATTCGGGTCAGTGAAGCCGGACGGGAACGCAAAAAGATTTCCGAACGCGTGCAGCGCGGCAAACTTGCCAAAGCCGCGGCCGGCAAGTGGGTGGGCACCTCACATCCGCCGTATGGGTATAAGCAGGTCGGAAAGAAGCGTGACGCGAAACTTGAAGTGGATCAATACGAGGCGGCTGTTGTTCGGCGCGTTTTTGCGCTGTACCTTGGCACCAGCAGTCAGCCTATAGGCATAATGGGCATTGCAGCGGTTTTGACTGAGGAGGGTGTGCCTCCCCCGAGTGGTAAGTATGAGATTGATCCTCAAATATACACAAGCCCAAGCAACGAAAAAAAGAAAAAGACTGACCCCGGCAAGCGCGGCAAGCGAAACACCAACAACGGTTGGTATGGGCACGCTATCAAGAGCATGCTGAAGCGGCGCGCTTACATAGGCGAGTTTGAAAATTACGGTCACACAGTCAACAAACCCGAATTGGCCATCGTTGACCCTGAGAATTTCAACGCGGTGCAGGAGCGCTTCAAGCAAAGCCGGGCCGTCAGTGGGATTTACGAACGGAAGTACGAATACCTTTTGAGTGGCAGGCTACACTGCGCTTGTGGGCAGGGGATGCTTTGCCATGGGGTGCAGGGCGGGCGATACCGATATTATGTGTGTTACTACGCAAACAAGGAGCGGCATCTGCGCAAGTGTGGTGAGCCGTATTTTCGAGCCGAACTACCAGAGGCTGTTTCGTGGGAGTGGGTGGTTGGTTTGTTGTCGGACGATGAAAAACTCAACGATGGGTTGACCAAATATGGCGAGAAGCGCGAGGAAGAACTGCAACCATTACGCGAACGTCTGACCGGGTTGGATGAACAAATCGCCGATGCCGAAAGGCGCATCCGAGTGTTGGCAGAGGAGTTCTCAAAGGAGAAAGACGAATTCATTGCGGCCACCCTGCGCGAACAACAACGCCTGGCTGGCCACCACCGCGCGGCCGCACGCGCGGCCCGCGACCTGGTTATCAGCTCTCTGACTCGCTCTGAGCTTAACGACCAAGACAAGAGCTTGATCCTCGAGCGTGCGATCGAAGTGACATCCGAGCTTGGGGAATTGACCTTTGATAAAAAGCGGTCCCTGCTGGCAATGCTCGATTTTCAAGCACAGATTGAATACCGCGAGGGCGAAAAGGGACTCTATGTTACCTGTGGGATCAAGCTCGATGGCGAGTGGGTGAGTTTGGAGAAAGAGGGGCCGTTGACGCAGAAGGATAGTTTTGGGCAACTGCGCATAATTGTCTTTTCGGCCTGGCTGTCCCTTGACAAGCCGCCCGCTGGGCTAAAATAAGCGCCGTGAGCTGGCGGGTGCCAGTTTGCTTTTGGTGTTGTTAAGCGCCATAGGATGGGTAAACAGCGATGAGCCTCACGGAAGAACTTTCCCAAGCCCTCAAAACTAAATATGTCCGGCTGTCCGACTCGGACACCACGAAGCTGATTCTCCTCGCTCGCGAAGGCGGCGATGTTGGCAAGGAAGCCGTCACCACGCTGGTGTTGCGGAATATCCGCCTCATTGTGAAAGCCGCCAATCGGTATAAGTTTGCTGCCTGTGCAACAATCTCCTCAGACGACCTGGTGCAACACGCCATGCTTGCATTTCTAAATGCGGTCCGACTCTTTGACCCCAGGGCCGGTGTGCGCTTTTCGACCTATGCCACCTGGGCCATGCGCCGGGCATGTTCGCGCGGGTTGTCCAACGAGGGGCTGGGCTTGCGCCTGCCCGTGCACGCTCAAACGCGCCTGCGCAAAATCCGCGCCGCCATTGCCGCACAGCCTGGCCAGCGTAAGCCCAGCCCGGCCAGGCTCGCCTCAGCCACGGGATACAGTCAAAAGCAGGTTGAAGGCGCCCTGAGGATGCCGGTTGTGACGTGTTCACTCGATGATCCGGACTCAACTGGCAGGTCGACCATCGGCGACCGCGTGCCGGCGCCGGAACAAGCCGACTCTCCTGAAGACGCGGGCCGCGGCGAATTGCTGAAGTTTTTGCAGTCCACACTTGACCCCGAGTATTGCCGGGTGCTGTTGTGGCACCACGGCCTGGACCCCGACACCCCCGAGGGTTTGTCTGCCAGCGAGATCAGCCAGCGCTCTGGCCTCGCGCGCGCGCGCGTGGTCCACATGATCACGCATGCCGAAAACCTTTTACGAGCCCCCATGTTTGTTGACCAACTGAAGGCTCTGGCTCAAAGATAGGGTCGGAAAGGGGCAAAAAGGGCGGATATTGATTTCCGAAGGGGCCATCTCGCCACCTTAAAAACTACTGTCTTTTTTTGGCCTTTTTTGTTAAATTCTTTGTTCAGGCAGCCCAAAATCGAGCGCCGCCCGAGTTGGTATCAAGCCCCGGACCGCCGAAAAGATGGCGGCTGTTATCGGAGGCCAGGCTCAAATCAACCGGGGACTCTTTTGCGATCCGCTAGTAGTTGAAATCGGCTCCTCGATCAAACCCCATCACAGAACAAAATTTCTAGTCTTGTGTTAGTGACGTGTCAGATTTGCCTATTGACTCGACAATGAAAAAGTGTAAAATAGCATACTAGAAGTGAAGTTCTGGTAAGCAACAACAAAAAGCGGCGGGCTGAGTGCTGAAGACACCCAACCCGCCATAGCCAAAGGAAAGGATAAGTTTCCAATGACCACCGCCAATTCTACCACCCCCAGCACTACCACCGGCAATGACTTCCTCAGCAAGTTCTGGAACGGCCTGAAGTCTACAAAAGAGTCGGCAACCTGCCCAAAGTGCGGCTCAAAAGGACTCGAGGTACGCAAGGGCAACAGCCACGGCAAGACCTATCGCTATGTCCTCTGTTGCGAAAGCGCGCAACCAGTGATTTGGAGCGATCAACAAATCAAGCGGCTGGAAGCTAAGCGCGCGGCCATGGGGGCATAAGCGAGAAAAGAGTTGGGGCGGCCCGCAGGCGAAGAGACACAGCCGGGCCGCCCAATTTCCACGGACACACATCCATCGGAGAGTCCTACATGTCTAATCTGCCAGCCAACATCACCGCCCTCGCGATCACCGAAACAGGTTCATTAGAACGTAACCCGGCTGCCGTTTATATCGCGAGCCTAGCTAAAGGGAGTCGCCCTGCCATGCGCGGGGCCCTGAACGCAATCGCCCGGCTCCTGGGTACGCCCGAGACACTCAATGACAAAGGGGAGGAAGTAACATGCCTCGCTTGCAATTGGGCTGTCCTGCGCTTCCAACACACAGCGGCGATCCGCACCAAACTGGCAGAAACATATAGCGCAGCAACAGCGAATAAAATGCTGTCTGCCTTGCGCCGCACTCTTAAGGAAGCCTGGCGACTCGAGCTAATGTCAGCCGATGATTACCGACGGGCCGTTGATGTGGAACCAGTGACTGGCAGCACCCTGCCAGCCGGGCGCGCTCTGACAGCGGGCGAAATTATGGCGCTGTTGGACGTGTGTATGAACGATCCGACACCCGCGGGCGCGCGTGACGCGGCCATGCTTGCACTTCTGCGCTCTTGTGGCTTGCGGCGTGCCGAGCTTTGCGCGTTGAAGTTGGACGATTACACCCCGACCGACGGGCTACTTGTCATTCACGGGAAGCGCAACAAGGACCGCACTGCCTATGTTACCAACGGGGCCGCCGATGCGCTATCTGATTGGCTTATTGTGCGTGGTGATGGTGCCGGCCCGCTCTTTTGCCCGATAAATAAAGGCGGTCACGTTGATATTCGGCGCATGTTCCCCGAGGCGGTTTTTTACATGCTGAGGAAACGCAGTGAAGAGGCGGGAGTGAAAGACCTATCGCCCCATGATTTGCGGCGAACATTTGTAAGCGACCTTTTGGACGCCGGCGCCGATATCAGCACAGTTCAGCGCCTGGCTGGCCATGCCAGCGTCAACACAACTGCTCGCTACGATCGACGGGGCGAGGAAGCGAAGCGACATGCAGTTGAATTGTTACACGTGCCCTACACGCGGCGCAAGCCAGAAGCTGATGGGCCAAAAAAGAGTCCACCGAAATAGCCTCGATAGAGTCCCAGCAACTGTGCTACATTAAGCGCAACTGGGCAACAAAATACTGACCGCGCTTTGCGCTTGCTGGCCGGGCCGTTTCCATTCGGGAACGCGCCCGGCCTTTTTTGTTTTGGGGGTTGGGGTATGGCCGACACAACGCTGAAGTTCATTTTAGAAAGCACCTTCAAAGGCGCGGGCGTCAAAGACGCTTCCGGCGCGCTGAAGGATTTAACGACTCAGGCCGGGCAGACCGATGCCGCGTTGGTGAAAACCGGCAACGGCTTTGTGGCTCTGGCGGGCGGAAGCAAACAGGCTATCAGCGCGCTGGATGGGCTGGGCATTTCGAGCGTGGCGCTCACGGACCCGATGTTCGCGGCCGGATCGGCGCTGAAGTATGCCATCGACCAGGCGGCCGAGGCCGAAAAGATAATGTCCCAGACTGAGGCCGTCATCCGGTCCACCGGTGGGGCGGCCGGACTGACAGCCGAAGAAATCGCGAGCATGTCCGGGGCCTTGTCGCAGGTGAGCACCTTTAGCGACGACGCAGTGCAAAAGGGTGCCAACCTGCTGTTGACTTTCACCGGGATAGGCAAGGAAGTTTTCCCGGAAGCCACCCAGGCCATGCTGGACATGGCCACCGCCATGGGCACGGATGCCAGCGGCGGCGCCATTCAACTCGGCAAGGCCCTCAACGACCCGACCGCCGGCATTACGGCCCTCACGCGTGTGGGCGTGGTGTTTACTGCCGAGCAAAAGAAGCTCATCAAGAGCCTGCAGGACGCAGGCGACATTGCGGGCGCGCAGCGCATTATCCTGGCTGAACTCAACAAAGAGTTTGGTGGAAGTGCGGCGGCCGCTGTGAATACATACAGCGGGAAGCTAGCCCTGCTCCAGCACAACGTGGATAACCTGGCCGAGAGCTTTGGGGGCGTGCTCATTCCGGTCCTGAGCGAGGCTGCCGGGGCAGCCAACACGCTGATCACCTGGAATGACAAGATCAGAAATGCGCTCGATGAACAAAACGAGCGCGTGGCTGAGACGGCAGGGAGTTACGAAGAATACATCAAGGTGCTGAAAGAGTCTGCGGTTAACGCAGGCTACTCCATAAATGCGCAGGGGGATTTGACCGAGGCTCACAACTACGGAGGGGTTGCAGTAGATGTTTTAACTGAGAAGAATTATGCCTTGACCGAGGCTGAATTCAATGCCGCGGCAGCCCAGGATGCTGTCACTGCCAGCAGCAGTGCCCTGTCCGCTGAGGCCATGGCGCTCAACAGCGTTTGGCAAAGCTACGGCCCTACGGTCAGTGATGCAGTGATTGCAAGCCAATTGCTAAAGGAAAAGCTTGATCCTCTGACCGGAGCGGCCAGCGATCTGAAATTTGGGATGGGGGAATTGACGACCGCGACTCTCTTCCACCAGGCCGCCCAGGGCCTTGATGCTGACGCGGCATACGCGCTGGCCAAAGGTATGGGGCTCATTGATGAAAAATCGGAAGCTGCCAAGAGCATTCTTGACGACCTGCGCAAGAAATACGAGGAAGGTGCACTCACCACAGCCGAATACACCAGTAAGGTTGGGTTTTTGAATGCCGCCATCAACTCTCTGCCTGATGGCAAGGTCATCACAATTGAGATGCTGCAGGCGTATACCCAGCAGTTCAACGCCGAACTGAGTGGTCAGGGTGGCACGGAAGACGGGCATATCAGTGGCGCACAAGGCGACGGTTACGCCTCAGGCGTACAGGGAATGGTTGTGCCGCCGGGCTACCCCAACGACTCGTATCCGATGCGGGTGCAAACCGGAGAGGTGGTCGACGTGTGGCGGTCGCCCTATGAACGCGAGGCTGCCATGGGCGGCGGAGGAGTGACCATCGTAAACAACATCTACGACCAGCGGGCCATGGCGATGGAGCACGAACAGCAACGCCGGCTGACGACAGAGCGCGCGGACGCCCTGATGGGGATGTAACCATGACTGCCCAACTAAAACTGGTTCGACTCGAAGATCTGGGGAGTGACGAGAGCAACGTTAGCTTACTGAGCTATACGGATGGATTCGAATTGGCTCATGACGGCTGGCAAGTGAACGTCGGGAGCGAAGATGATGACTTAGTAACAGAAGTGTTGACGTTGCGGGGCAAGGCTGCAAATCACAACACCCTAGCCACCAAACTTCAGAGCCTGATTGACAAGTCCATGGTGCAAACCAGACGCTTCTTTAACACAGACGCCGAAAAGTATTCCGTGTGGCTCAGGGCGCAGCTCACCAACGAGACCAATGTTCGCCAAGCCCTGATCACGGGCATGACAATAGGGAAGCTTCCCTTATATAGCCGCCCTGCCAATATCAACAGCAAATTGCCCACGGTCGTTCTGGCACTTGATCGCAATCCCTGTTGGGAAGACACGACCTCGATCACGATCACAGAGTCAGGTATCAACTCGGTCGGGGGAACGACGGCGGGATCGTCGTATGGCACGGTGTATGGAGACGTTCCGGCGCGCATCGCCAAGACCCTACTTCAGGGCATTAATAACATGGTGGAATTTTGGATCGGGTTCCGTTCTGATCGGTACGGCACGCCCGCCAACTTTCAATCCACATGGAGTTTGAGAAAAGGGACAAACTACGCAGACACCACAGTTGGAACTGGCGGGGGAAATACAGACGCAACAGCAAAAGACGGATACAAAGCCTACGTCTCAACCTGGAGTACCCCAGGCCTGGTTGAGCGGGTGCGGATCAAGGTTGGTGATGTTACATCCAACTTCATCGACCAACGCGGGAATTTTACGGTCCTGCTGAGGGCCAAAGTCACCGGAACGGCTGTATGTCGGGTGCGCTTAGGCGATGGTGTGGATGGGGGTATCAATTTTAGATTTCGGGGCCGGGTGCCGATCTCGAGTACAAGTTGGAAGCTGTATCCAATGGGAACAGTCCAGATTCCAACACCGGGGCGGAACTTCAACACATCGAGCTATGTCCGGGCCGCGGCCATGCGGATTGATGCAGAACTTGTATCCGGGAGCGGTAATTTGGATTTGGATTGCTTGATTCTAATTCCAAACGACGAGGGCTTCATTTACTCCAATAACAGTGGCGCCTCACCGGACGAAATCACTATATTCCATCATCCGGACGGCAAGGCAGTGAGTGCCAGCCAGCTCAGTAGCATCCAGTTGGATTCAGGTCATCCGCAAATTGTGGGCGGCGCACCAACCGGCTCGTCATTCGTTATCGTTGTGGCCGGTCAGGGAGAGAGTAGTAGTAGTCTGGCAGCTACGCTTGCCATCACGATGACGTGTCGCCAACGCTGGCTTAGCTTGAGAGGGAGTGAGTAGCGTTGAAACACGATCTCTCGACAACTTCCCCGTGGCGTTGACCCTATATGACACAGTAAATCGGGGATGTGATTGGTGCTTTTGCCCTACTGGTTGGGGAAAATTTCTCTATCATCGCCGGTCAGTTTGTGCAATATTAGGGTGTACAGCATTCCGGTTTCATTCGCATTCACTTCTGGGGCTCTCGCGCGTCTTAATGGGTGAAAGGAATTTCAGAAATGGCGTCTTTCACAATTCGCATGGATCCTGAAACAAAGAAAGCTTTGAAGCGTTTGGCCAAACACGATGAGCGCTCGCAATCCGCATACGTGCGGATGCTGATTCGGCGTGAGGAAGCCCGACTCTATGATCACAAGCAAGTCAGTGTCAACAGCGGGACACCTGATGATGGCGACTCCAATGGCCAGTAATAACCCGGCCGGCAGTCAGGCAAATAGCCAGGCCAGGCCCACGCGCGAGGCCAGGGCCGAATTGCTCGCAAGCGTTTTTGGGCAGCTCCTCGCCTGGCGAGCCGAGCGCCTGGCGGGTGCCAAGGCCAACGTTGCTGTTGACCCGCCGGCAGGTCCGGGCGGCGTGCGTGACGACGCTGTGATGGCGAGTCCGCCCTATGCAGTTGAACAGTAGTTTTCGGGGCCGGCCTCAGGCCGGTTAAAGCACTTCGCGCCGATCTAACACATCGGCGCGGGCTGGGTGTCTGCGGATCTGACCAATCCGCATGTGCGAGATTATAGCACGCCCGGCTTATTTCAGCGGAGTTGTAGGATTGGGTGTTTTGTGAATAAATCAAATGGCAGGGAAGCTGGCCGTACCTCAACAATAGAGACTGCCGAACATGGCCATGACAGCACCGTGCCATATTCGCCTGACTCTGAGATGGCTTTGCTGGGGTCTATCCTCATTGACCCGCAGATTTTCCACGATGTCAATCAACTTATTAGGCCGGATGATTTTTACCTGCACAAACATCGCTGGGTATGGGATGCTATCGTGCGTTTGCATGATCAGCGTTTGCCTGTTGATCTCCTCACTCTGACTGAAGAGCTCGATCGTCATGGAGCATTATCCGATGTGGGTGGAACGGCCTATTTAGCACGATTGCTAAATAGCGTTCCAACGTCTCTGAACGCAGAGGCTTATGCCAAGAGTGTAGCTAGAGAGTCGACGCGCAGGCTGCTGAATGGCGCCGCAACTGCTATAGCTAAGCTTGCCGCACAAGACGACCTCGACATTGACGATGCTTTGGATGCGGCCCAACATGCCGTTGCTGCAGTATCTGAAAACAATCGAAATAAGAGTCGATTGGCCAGTTTAGTTGTGCCGGCAGCTACTGTCCTTATAGACGGAATCCGAGTCGCCGATTGGCTGACCCACCGTTTTATAGAGCGCGGCGAATTGGCCCTGATAACCGCCCCCGGCGGAACGATGAAAAGCCTTTTGATGTTGAGATGGGCCGCTTCAGTCGCAACAGGAACCCCTTTCCTTGCTGGACCAGATGGCAGCGGAGGCATGGCGTGCAAAATGGCGCGTGTGCTTTGGATCAACACTGACAATGGCAAGGCAACACACGCA
>CAZDSN010000102.1:0-3044 GCA_964507675.1 uncultured Ardenticatenaceae bacterium
GCCCAGCGAGGCAGCCAGCGGCCCCGTGGGAGTCAGCAGGGGGTTAAAGACGTAATCGGCGAGCAAGCCGGCAAGCAGGAAGCCAACCGGCAGCGTAGAAGTCCCGATGAGCATACGGATGCCGCTGACTCGTCCCTGGATGTCGGGTTCGACTTTTTGCAGCCAGAAAGCCTGGCTGCAGCCGCTCATGATGGGCACGCCTAGAAGGGCAATGAAGCCTGCGGCGGCAACGAGCCAGGGAGACGTTTGCCAGCCAAGGATAAAAATGCCGGCGCCAACCCCAAAACCAAACGCCAACACACCCAACACCCGCCGCTGCGGGCCGCCCCAGGCAGCCATTATCAGACTGCCCAACAGCAAGCTGACGCCCAACAGCGACAACACCGTGCCCAAGGTACGTTCGTCGCCCATGCTGAGAATCAAGGGCGGCAGCAAGGCTTCAAACATGGCAAACACCAGATTGATAGCTGCCACGTAGAGCAGCAACTGCAGGAACCCAGAACGGGCGCGAATATAGCGCCAGCCAAAAAAGATGTCCTGGACAAACGACGCCTGGGCGGCGGCAGCGCCCGCCTGGCTGCGGGTGGGCTTGGGAATAACAACCAGCGCCAGCGTCACCAGGGCAAACAGAAACGTGATCAGGTCTATCCCTACCAGACCATTCAAGCCGATAAAGCCAATCAATGCCCCAGCCACAATCGGCGAGATAATGTCGGGCAGTGTTGTCGCTACCTGTAGCAAGCCGCTGGCCCGTCCTAACCGCGCCTGGGGCACAAGCAGCGGCACGCTGGCCATGTAAGCCGGACGCTGGAAGAGGGAGGCGGCTGTCTGAATGGTGGTGATCAGGTAGATGTGCCAGACAGCCAACTGCCCGCCGAGGATGAGCAGCAGGGCGGCTACTGTGCCCAACGCGGCGACAGCGTCGCTGAGGATCATCAGGTGACGGCGATTGAAGCGGTCGCTAAGGACGCCGGCAATGGGGATGATAAGCCCCCCCGGCAAGGCGGAAAAGAACAAAATCAGGCTGAACTGCGTCACCGAACCGGTGTGTTCCAGAACCCAGAGGGTTAGACCAAAGCGGGTCAGCCCGGAGCCAACCAACGAAACAACCTGGCCCAACCAGACAACCAGAAACGCCGCCATGCCGCGCAGGGGAAAGAGTTGGTTCATCGTTCTGTTTCCATTTGCTGCAGACAGGCGCGCAACTGGCGGGCCAACGCTTGAACGTGAGGCTGCCGCACCAGGCTGAAGTGGTCGCCGGGCAGTTCCATGCTCTGCCACGGCCCGGCGACCCAGGCTGCCCACCCCCGGTCTGGTTGATCGCGGTTGGGGCTGCCGGCAGCGTTGAGGAAAACGACGGGCCCGGCGTAGGTTTGGGGCTGGTAGGACAGCATGGCGGCAAAATTCGCCTGGAATACGCGCAGCATCTGGGCGACCTGGTCTATGGTTACATCTGGCGGCATTTTATTGGCTGCCTTAGCCTGTTCCAGAATGACGGCTATCTGCGCGTGGGTGTCCATGCCGGCAAACGTTGGCGGAAGTTCATCCAATGAGAGGCCCAGGTCCTGCGCGAAGAAATGCAGGAAGGTGTTGGATTCAGCGCCGGCGGCACTGGCGGCGCCGGCGGCTGCCGCCGGCTGGCTGACGTCAATGAGCGCCAGGAGCGCTACGGTTTCGTCATTAGCCTGCAACTGCCGCGCCATCTCGAAGGCGACCATGCCGCCCATAGACCAGCCGCCCAGATAGTAGGGTCCGGCAGGCTGGACAGTCTTGATTTCCACCAGGTAGCGGGAAGCCATTTCGCCAATGTCTGTCAGTGGTTCAGCCTGGCCATCCAGGCCAGCGGATTGCAGGCCATAGAAGGGGCGGTCATCGTCCAGGCTGCGCGCCAGGTCGAGGTAGAGCAGCACGTGACCGCCGCCGGGATGGACGCAAAAGAAGGGGGATTGGCTGCCGGCAGGCTGCAAACAAACCAGGGAACGGTTCTCCGCCAGACCAACCGCGGTTGTCGTCTGTTGGCGCAGCAGGTGAGCTAACTGTTCCACCGTGGCGTGCTGGAACAACGTGGCTAACGGGAGTTCTCGCCCCGTCCATGCCTGAATTTCGGACGCCAGGCGCACGGCTAGCAGCGAATGACCGCCTAATTCAAAGAAATTGTCGGTGATGCCTATCGGGTACAGATCAAGCGTTTGCTGCCACAACTGCGCCAGGCGCAGCTCCAGCGCGTCACGCGGCGGCACAAACTCGCGCGCGGCGACAACCTCGCTGTCGGGAGCGGGCAAGGCGCGGCGGTCAATTTTGCCGCTGGGCGTGAGCGGAAGCTGTGCCAACAGGACAAAGCGTTCTGGGATCATGTAGTCCGGCAGGCGTTGGCGCAGGGCGCGCCGGAGTTGCGCCGGCAGTTCCGCTCGTTCAGATTCGGGCCAGGCGCTGAGCAGATAAGCCACCAGCCGCTTATTGCCGGCCCGGTCTGGCAGCACCTGTACCACAGCCGTCTGTACCCCTGGCTGCTGGCTCAGCGCCGCTTCAATCTCGCCCGGTTCAATGCGATAGCCGCGCACCTTTACTTGAAAATCATTGCGCCCCAGGTATTCCAGGTGACCATCGGCGCGCCAGCGGGCCAGGTCGCCGGTTTTGTACAGGCGCGCCGTTGCGGCTGCGGCAAACGGGTCGCGCAGGAATCGTTCTGCAGTGAGATCGGGGCGACCGACGTAATCACGCGCCAGGATGTCTCCGCCAATATAGAGTTCACCGGCGACGCCAATAGGCACAGGTTGTCCCTGGTTGTCCAGGAGGTGAATGGCGGCGTTGTCAATGGGGCTACCAATGGGCGGCAGTGCGTCCCACGTCTGCGGCGCGCCGGTCAGCGTGAAGGCGGTGGCTACGTGGCTTTCGGTGGGCCCATACTGGTTGTGCAGCGTGCAGCCGGGCAGCCGCTCAAAAAAGTGGATGATGGGCGCGGTTATCTGCAGCTGCTCGCCAGCGGTGATGATTTCACGCAGAGCGGTGGGCAGGGGGAGTTCGGGCAGGCGGTCGGCGACTTC
>CAZDSN010000102.1:3144-8340 GCA_964507675.1 uncultured Ardenticatenaceae bacterium
TAGAGCAGGTTGCCGGCAGTAATGCCCGCTTCCAGCGGGCTTTGGGGTTCGTGAGCGACGATTTCCCATTGTGGGTCAGCCACGACGACCTGGCAATTACGAAGCGCTGCGGCAAGCGCGGGCTGCTGTTGGAAGGCAGCTAGAATGTCTGCTGAGGTAATCAGCAGCGGCGTCTGGGCGTTTTGCAGCATGTAAGCCAGCCGTTCGGCGGGATAGGCGGCGTCTAGGGGCAGGTAAGCGCCGCCTGCTTTAAGAATGCCCAGAATGCCAACGGTCAGAGCCAGCGAACGATCCAGGCAAATGGCGACAGGTACGTCTGCCCGGACGCCCAGGCGGCGCAAGTGATGGGCCAGTTGGTTTGCCTGCGCCTCCAGCCCGGCATAAGTGAGGGAGATTTGCCCATCGGTGACGGCCAGGGCGGCAGGCGTGCGCTGCGCCTGAGCGGCGAAGAGGTGGGGTAGGGTCATTTCGGCCGGGCGGCGCGGCGTTTGCGTTTGATTCCAGGCAGCAAGCTGCGCTTTTTCGGCTTCCGGCAGCAGCGGCAAGCGATCAATAGATGTGTCCGGGTTGGCTACAATCCCTTGCAGGAGGGTATGGAAACGCTGCCAGAAGCGTTGGATGGTAGCCGGTTCAAACAAGTCGGTACTGTACTCAATGGCTGCTTCCAGACCCTGCCCGGCGTCGTTGAGGAAAAGCGTCAGGTCAAACTTGGCGGTTTGGGAGTTAATGGGCAGGGGGGTGATCTGCAAGTCCAGCCCGGCAGGCGGCGCATCGTGGCGCAGCACAAACATGACCTGGAACAACGGCGTGCGGCTGAGGTCGCGGCGAGGTTGGAGTTCCTCTACCAGGCGCTCGAAGGGCAGGTCTTGATGGGCGTAGGCTTCCAGGGCGGTTTCGCGCACGGCTGCCAGCGCCTGACGGAAAGAGGCGCTGCCGGTCAGGTTGGTGCGCAGCACCAGGGTGTTGAGGAAGAAGCCAATCAGGTCTTCGGTCTGAGGGTGGGCGCGGTTGGCAATGGGGGAACCGACGATCATATCAGGCTGGTTGGTGTGGCGGTAGAGCCAGACCTTAAAGGCAGCCAACATGGTCATGAAGAGGGTGGCGCCCTCAGCCTGGCTTAATGCCTTGAGCGACTGGGCCAGGTCTTCGGGCAGGTGGAAGCGGGCGATGTCGCCGTTGAACGTAACCAGCGGTGGGCGAGGATGGTCGGCGGGCAGTTCCAGGGCGGGCAGTTCACCGCTTAATTTTTGCTGCCAATAGGCAAGCTGCGCGGTCAGGGCGGCTTCATCCAACCAGCGGCGCTGCCAGACGGCATAATCGGCGTATTGAATAGGAAGCGGGGCCTGGGGCCCAGGCATTTCCCACGGTTGCCCCTGGGTAAACGCCTGGTAATGGGTGATCAGTTCGCGGCGGAGGATGTCGTTGGACCAGGCGTCAAAGATAGCATGGTGAATGTTGAAGAACAACACATGTTCGTCTTCTGCCAGCCGCAGCAGCATGGTACGCCACAGGGGCCCGTGGGCCAGATCAAAGGGGCGACGGGCTTCCTGGCGCAGCAGGTCGTCCAGAGAAATCTGGTCGTCCGGCGTCTCGAAATTGATCCACCTGTGCGCCGCGGCGAGGTCAGGCTCAAAACGGAACGGCTGCGGTGGGTGAATTATTTGCACCGGTTCGCGGTCGGCAATGGTGAAGGTGGTGCGCAGAATTTCATGGCGATGGAGGATAGCGGCAATGCTCTGTTCCAGAGCGGCGACATTCAGCGGCCCGCGCAGGCGCAGGGCAGAGGGAACGTTGTAGGCGCTGCCCGGTTCAAACTGCTCCAGGAACCAGAGCCGCTGTTGGGCAAAGGAGAGGGGCAGCGGTTGGGTGCGCGGCGCCGGGGGTATCGGTGCCCGGGAGCGGTCAGAGTTGGCGTTAATCTGTTCCAGACGGGCCGCCAGGCGGGCGACCGTAGGCTCTTCAAAGAGGAGGCGCAGTGGCAGGTCGGCGGCGAAGGTCTGGCGCAGGCGGTTGATGACGCGAGCCGCCAGGAGGGAATGGCCGCCAAGTGAGAAAAAGTTGTCGTCGCGACCGATGGGAGATGCCGGCAAAACCTGCGACCAGATGTCCACAATTATCTCTTCCAGTGGGTGCGCCCGCTGCGGCGGGCGGCGCGGCGAATTCAGCGAGCGCGCTGGCGACGAGCTATCCGGCGCGGGCAGGGCGCGGCGATCAAGCTTGCCGCTGCTGGTCAGCGGCAGTTTTTCCAGCAGCACATAGACGGAAGGAATCATGTAATCGGGCAGCTTCTGGCGTAAGAACTCTGTCACGCTCTCCAGGTCAATGGTTTGCTGCCGCAGCGCCATCAGGTAAGCGATCAGATGTTTCTCGCTGGCGGCGTCTTGTTCCTGGCGCAGCAGCACGATGGCGGTTTGCACCTGCGGGTGCTGCTGCAACACGGCTTCGATCTCCCCCAGTTCAATGCGATAGCCGCGGATCTTCACCTGATGATCTACCCGCCCCAGAAATTCGACCTGGCCATCAGGGAGGTAGCGTACCAGGTCGCCCGTGCGGTAGAAGCGGGCGTTGGGATCGTCTGAAAATGGGTTGGGGCGGAAGCGGTCAGCGGTGAGGCCGGGGCGGTTGAGATAGCCGCGCGCCACGCCGGCGCCGCCCACAACCAGTTCGCCCGTTACGCCCACGGGCACGGGGTTATCGTAGGGGTCCAGGATGTAAAGCTGGGTATTGGCAATGGGCCGGCCAATGGTGATGCGGGCGGCGCCCATGCCGCCGGCGCCCGTGCCGCCGGCGTTTGTGACGCGACCGCCGCTGGCGTTACAGGTTATTTCGGTAGGGCCGTAGAGGTTCCAGATAGGCAACTGGGGGAAGCGGCGCATGGTTGCCTGCACCAGGGGGGCAGGCAGGGCTTCGCCGCCGGTAACGAGTTGGCGGATGTCCAACTGGCGGGGACGGTTGTCCAGTTCCTCCATCATGGCTTGCCACAAAGCCGGGACGCTGTTAAAGAGGAGGCGCCGGCGCGTTGCCAGCAAATCGAGCAAACGGTCTGGCTGGCTGACTACGCTGGTGGGAATGAGCCAGACGGTACGACCAGTGAGTAACGGCGCAAAAAGCTGCTTAATGGAGGCGTCGAAGGTGAAGTTGGTGCTGGCGACGACGATGTCCACATCTGCCGAAAACTGCGCCGAAATCCAGAAAAGGTAGTTGGACAGGGAGCGGTGAGAGATCATGACTCCCTTAGGTTTCCCGGTGGAGCCGGAAGTGTAAATGATGTAAGCGATGCCCTGGGGGTGGGGGAGATAAGCCGGGTCTTGGGGATCAGCGGCGGCGGTAAGGCGTTGCGATGCAGCGGCAGGGAGATCATCTACGTAGAGGCAGGAGCCTGGATAACGGGCAAACAGGTGGGCCAGGTCGCGGCGGGTAATGAGCAAAGGGGCGGCGGTATCTTCCAGGATGTAAGCCAGACGCTCCGGCGGGAAGTTATATTCCAGCGGCACGTAAGCGCCGCCGGCTTTTAAGATAGCCAGCAGGGTGATCAGCATTTCCAGGGAGCGATCCAGGCAGACGGCGACGGGGACGCCGGCGGAGACGCCCAGATGGCGCAGATGATGGGCCAGTTGGTTAGCCTGCTGGTTCAGTTCGGCGTAGGTAAGCTGGCGCTGACCGGACGCCAGCGGTTGCTCGCTAGACGCCAGCGGTTGCTCGCTAGACGCCAGCGGTTGCTCGCTGGATGCCAGCGGGTGCTCGCCAATAGCGGCAATGGCTTGCGGCGTGCGGGCAACCTGCGCTGCCAGCAGTTGGGGAAAGGTTATATGCAACGGATAGCCGGCGGCGGTATTGTTCCAGGTATGCAAAAGCTGCGTCCGTTCGTCAGGGTGCAGCAGGTCGAACTGGGAGAGCGTGTAGTGGGGCGCGGCGACAATGGCGGCGAGCAGGTTGGTAAAGTGGCCGGCCATGCGCTCGACGGTGGCCTGGTCGAACAGATCGGTGTTGTAGGTGAAGGTGGCGAGAATGCCGGCATCTGTCTCCACCATGTTCAGCGTTAAATCAAACTTGGCCGTCTGGCTTTCAACAGGCAGCAGGGAGACTGCCAGTTCTGGCAGCGAGGCTGCCGCCACGCCAGACTCAGCCATGTTTTGCAGCACAAACATCACTTGAAAGAGCGGCGAGCGGCTCAAATCTCGTTCGGGATGCAGTTCCTCTACCAGCTTCTCAAAGGGCAGGTCCTGGTGCATGTAAGCGCCGAGCGTTACTTCCCGCACCCGTTCCAGCAGCGCCAGAAACGAGGGGTTTCCGCTCAAATCGGTGCGTAAAGCAAGCGTATTCACGAAAAAGCCAATCAGACCTTCTATCTCGCGCCGGTTGCGGTTGGCAATGGGAGAACCGACGATAATGTCGGTCTGGTGGGTGTAGCGATGCAGCCAGGTTTTGAAGGCTGCCAACAGGGTCATAAACAAGGTGGTCCCCTGCTGCTGGCTGAGGCGATTTAAGGCAGCCGTCAGGTCAGAGGGCAGGGTGAACTCGCAGGCAGCCCCCTGGTAAGTCTGGATGGGGGGGCGGGGACGGTCGGTGGGCAGAGCCAGCGCCTGCAATTCCCCGCCCAGCCGTTCTTTCCAGTAAGCCAACTGCTGCGCCAGCACGTCTCCTTGCAGCCAGCGCCGCTGCCAGCGGGCGAAATCCCCATATTGCAGCGGCAGCGGCGGCAGGTGCGCCGGCTGGCCGCCGGCATACGCCCGGTAATAATGAATTAATTCGTTCACCAGGATTTGCATGGACCAGCCATCGGAGATGATATGGTGCATGTTCAGGTAGAGAATATGCTCGTCATCTGCCAACCGGAAAAGCTGGAAGCGCAATAAGGGCCCATGGGATAAATCAAACGGCTGCTGCGCGTCTGCCTGAATGCGCTGTTGCGCATTTGCCTGCCGCTCTGCAAGCGGCAGCGTGGTCAGGTCCAGCAGCGGCAGGTCGTGCGGCGCCGGCGCAGCGACGAGCTGATAGACTGTCTCTGCCGCGCTGCTGAAGGTGGTGCGCAGGGTGTTATGCCGGGCGATCAGACTGTTCAGGCTTTCCGTCAACGCAGGCACGTCGAGCGTGCCGCGTAAGGAAACAGCCAGAGGCATGTTGTAGAAAGGAATGCCTGGGTTTAACTGGTCCAGGAACCAGAGCCGCTGCTGGGCGAAGGAGAGGGGCAGCGGC
>CAZDSN010000102.1:8440-9681 GCA_964507675.1 uncultured Ardenticatenaceae bacterium
GGCATCTCTAACTGGAACTGCTGCCGGATGCGGGAGACGATTTTGGTGGCAATCAGGGAGTGGCCGCCGATTTCAAAGAAGTTATCGTGGATGCCGATGCGCTCCATACCCAGCGACTCGCCCCAGATGTGGGCCAGCCTGGCTTCTGTTTCGTTGCGCGGGGCAGTGTATGTGTCTGCATCGGTTTCGCTGAAGTCCGGCAGCGGCAGGGCGCGCCAGTCCAGTTTGCCATTGGGCGTGATGGGGAAGGCCTCCAGGAAGAGGTAAAAGGCGGGGACCATGTATGCCGGCAGGTGTTCCTGCAAATAAGCGCGCAGGTCAGCAGGCGTGACAGCTTCCTGGGGCACGATGTAGGCGGCCAGGTATTTGCCTCGCTGGTTGTCCTGGTGGGCCAGCACGGCTGCCTGGGCTACGGATGGGTGTGAACGCAGCGCGGCCTCAATCTCGCCTAATTCAATGCGGAAACCACGAATCTTTACCTGCTGGTCCATTCGCCCCACGTAAGTGATGCGCCCGGCCAGGTCGTAGCGCACCCAGTCCCCGGTGCGGTAGAGGCGAGCCTCCGGGTTGCCGGCAAAGGGATCGGGCACAAAGCGCGCTGATGTCAGTTCGGGACGATTCAAGTAGCCCAATGCCAGACCGTCGCCGCCAATATACAGCTCTCCCAGCACGCCTGCCGGCACAGGCTGCCTGTGCGCGTTCAATACGTGCAGCGTGGTATTGCTTAGAGGCCGGCCAATGGGAATGGCGGCAGCGACAACGTCTGTGGGCTGCACCAGGTGCCAGGCAGCAAAAGTAGTGCTTTCCGTTGGCCCATAAGCGTTGAGCAGGCGGGGTGGGGGGGCGTGCTGCAATACGCGGCTCACGGCGATGGGATCGGCTGCTTCGCCTCCAAACAGCACATTGTGAACGGTAGCAAATACCTCAGGCTGCTCGTAAGCAATCTGGTTGAACAACGAAGTGGTCAGGAACATAGCTGTCACGCCTTGCTCCTGCAGGTAAGCCACAAAGTCGGGCAGCGACAGCAGCAGTTCCTGAGGAACGCCCACCAATTGGCCGCCATGCAGCAAAGCGCCCCAAATCTCAAAAGTGGCGGCGTCGAAAGAGGTATTGGAAACGTGCGCCAGGCGATCATCAGGGCCAAGCTGAATATAGTTCGTATGGTGAACCAGCCGGTTAATAGCCCGTTGGGGGATGACGATGCCTTTGGGCTGCCCGGTGGAGCCGGAGATGTACATCAC
>CAZDSN010000103.1:0-9646 GCA_964507675.1 uncultured Ardenticatenaceae bacterium
GTCCGCTGGCGCGTACGTTGCTAAAGGCGCCGACTTCGGTGCGTTTGATGCGTCCTTTGCGCGTGACCATAGTCAGGTATTCGGCGTCGTCAAAGTTGTGTACGGGCAGGGCGACCGTGATTTTCTCCTCTGCTTCCAACGGCAGGATATTCATGAGTGACGTGCCTTTAGCGGTGCGGTCCAGTTCGGGAATCTGGTAGGTTTTGTCCGCGTACACTTTGCCGCGGTTGGAGAAGTAGAGGATGGTGTTCAACGTGCCGGCAGCAAACAGATGTTCCAGTTCATCTTCTTCCCGCCGCCCGGCGCCAATCAAGCCTTTGCCGCCGCGCTGCTGCAAGCGATAGGCGGTCACGGGCGTGCGCTTGATATAGCCGCGCTGGGTGATGGAAATAAGCACATCCTCGTCCTGGATCAGGTCTTCCATGCGCAGTTCTGCATCTACTCCGGGGGCGATTTGGGTACGGCGCGCGTCCCCATATTTTTCCTTCAGATCAACCACGTCTTCGCGGATGAGAGCCAGGATTTTGCGGCGGTCGGCCAGCAGTTCTTCCAGGTAGGCGATATGGACAGTGATTTCCTGATATTCCTCCTCAATTTTACGCTGCTCCAGCGCCGCCAGGCGGCGCAGTTGCATGTCCAGGATGGCCACCGCCTGCGGTTCGCTGAGGCCGAAACGCTCCATGAGGCGCTCTCTGGCCATGTCAGCGTCGGGGGCGCGGCGAATGGTTTCAATGACCGCGTCCAGGTACTCGATGGCTTTGAGCAGACCTTCGAGGATGTGCTGTCGCTTGCGCGCCTTTTCCAGTTCAAACTGGGTGCGGCGAGTGATGACCACGAGGCGGTGGTCAATGTAAATCTGCAGCGCTCGTTTCAAGGAGAGGAGGCGGGGGTTGCGGTCTACCAGGGCCAGCATTTGCACGCCGAAGGTGCTTTGCAGCGCTGTGTGTTTGTAAAGCTGGTTCAGCACCTTAAGTGGCTGCGTGCCGCGTTTCAGTTCGATGATGATGGAAATGCCATCCCGGTCCGATTCGTCGCGCAGGTCGGAAATATCGGGCAGTTTGCCGGCACGCGCCAGCTCCGCAATCTTCTCAATTAACGTGGACTTGTTCACCTGGAACGGTATTTCTGTGATGTTGATACGCTGCCGCTCCAACTTGCCGGGCATCTCTTCAATGGTTGCTTTGGCGCGCATGACAATCCGCCCACGCCCCGTGGCATAGGCGGAGCGAATGCCCTCTGTGCCCACGATCAGGCCGGCAGTGGGGAAGTCTGGGCCTTTGACGAACTGCATCAAATCTTCCAGGGTGATGTCTTCCTGAGTTTCTTGATTGTCCAGCAGATAGCAGAGCGCGTCGCAAATCTCGCTCAGGTTGTGCGGTGGGATGTTGGTGGCCATGCCTACGGCAATACCCGAAGAACCATTGATGAGCAGGTTGGGCAGACGTGCCGGCAGCACCAAAGGTTCCTTCTCACTGCCATCAAAATTCTCGCCAAAATCCACTGTGTTCTGGTCAATGTCTTGCAGCAGCTCCATGGCCATGCGGCTAAGACGAGCTTCCGTGTAACGCATCGCCGCCGCCCCATCCCCATCAATGCTGCCAAAATTGCCCTGCCCATCCACCAGCGGATAGCGCAGCGAGAAATCCTGCGCCATGCGCACCATGGCGTCGTACACGGCCGCGTCGCTGTGTGGGTGGTACTTGCCCAGCACCTCGCCCACGATGCGGGCGCTTTTGCGATGGGGGGAATTAGGGCGCACGCCCATGTTGTTCATGGCGTACAAAATGCGCCGGTGCACAGGCTTGAGGCCGTCGCAGGCATCAGGCAAGGCGCGGGCCACGATCACGCTCATGGCGTAATCGAGGTAAGCATTCCGCATCTCCTTGTTAATATCTACGTTGTTGATTGTACCGGGGTTCAAGACGACCTCCACGTTTCACTGTCAGGCCAGCACACGCCATACTGGGTTGGTTCAGGGGCTGATTGGCCTTATCAGGCTCGCTGTTTCACACACCATCTTCTAATGTCACACGCCTGTTTACTGCGATTGCCAATGACTTTGCCAGCGCCATTTTGCTGGTCGCGGCGGGGTGCGAAAGCGGTTATTTTTCTCTGGTAAAACACAAAATGCCACCAAAATCAGGGTGGCATTTCACCCATAAAATTGTACCTTATTCCACCTATTTTTACGAGTTTTGGCGGGGCCGCGCGTGGCGGTAAGAATACAAAAATCTGCCAGATTTTTGTATCCTGGCGCGGCATTCGCGGGGAACTTTCCATTGGCTGCTGGCGTCTGAAAAGCAGATTCACATCCTCAGATTGGTTCAATCTGCAAGATTGAACCAATCTAACCTCTGGAGAAAGAAGCGATGAAGAAGATACTGTTTGTTTTACTGTGCTTGCTGGGATGGGTGATGCCGGCATCCGCCCAGGAACCCCTCCCCCCTATCATTCCGCCTGAACCCCCTATTTGGCACTTTGACGGCTTACGCATTGCTTACCAGCGCGTCAACGTGACCAGCGCCAACCAGGTCGCTACGACGCACATTGATCAGTTGTTTGTCAACGACAACGATTGGATGCTGGAAGGAACCTACCTGTTTCCGCTGCCCCCCGGCGCCGCCGTTTCCCAGTTGACCATGTGGGTGGATGGCGTGCCCATTGAGGCCAAAATCCTGGAAAAAGAAGAAGCCCGCGCTATATACGACGAGATTGTGCGCCAATTGCGCGATCCTGCCCTGTTGGAATATGTGGGCAGCAGCGCCATCCAGGCAAACGTCTTTCCCATTCCCGCCCACGCCGAGCGCCGTATTGAGATTGAGTACAGCCAGGTATTGCCGGCAGACAACGGCCTCATCCACTTCACCTATCCCCAATCTACCCACCTGTACACCAACACCCCCCTGGACGAGCAAAGCATCCGCGTGGAAGTGACCTCTCAGGAAGCCATCCGCGCCATTTACTCCCCCAGCCATGCCGTTTCTATTGACCGCGACGGCGAATTTCGCGCTCTGGTGGGTTACGAAGCCAGCCGTGTCACGCCCGACCAGGATTTTGAACTATACTACGCCGTCTCCCCCGAAAATATTGGCCTGAACCTACTCAGCTACAAAGAAGCAGGACAGGATGGCTTCTTCCTGCTGCTGGTGGCCCCCAGCATTGAGGTGTCCCTAGACGAAGTGGTAGCCAAAGACGTCGTCATCGTACTGGACACATCGGGCAGCATGGAAGGACAGAAACTAACGCAGGCGAAGGTCGCCGCCCGCTACGTCATTGACCATCTTAACGCGGCAGACCGCTACAACATTGTCACTTTCAGTACGGGCGTGCGTTCCTTTATGCCCGATCTGACGCCCGCCGCCAGCCGCGTAGACTACGCGGGTTTCATTGATAACCTGGAGGCGGTCGGCGGCACAAACATCAGCCTGGCCCTGTTGGAAGCGATGTCCCAAGGAGATGCGGAGCGCCCGTTGACTATCCTTTTCCTCACCGATGGCCTGGCCACGGAAGGGATCACGGATACACCGCAGTTACTGCAAGCTGTTAACCAGGCGGCCCCCAGCAGTGTGCGTCTGTTCGCCTTTGGCGTCGGCGACGACGTAGACACGATCTTGCTGGACAGCCTGGCGGCTGACCATCGCGGCGCGACCACTTACGTGCGCCCCAATCAGGCGGTAGACGAGGCGGTGAGCGGTTTCTATGCCAAAGTGAGTACACCAGTGCTGACGGACGTGAGTCTGGCAGTGGATGGGGTGACGGTGGAGCAATTATACCCGCCAACGCTGCCTGACTTGTTTGCCGGCACGCAACTCATCATCGCCGGTCGTTATCGTGCAGGCGGCCCTGCCGCCATCACCCTCAGCGGCCAAGTCAACGGCCAGCCACAAACCTTTACCTACAGCGACAACCTCTTCCGCAGCAGCGGCGGAGACGAATTTATCCCCCGCCTGTGGGCCACGCGGGCCATCGGCCACCTGTTGAATGAAATTCGACTGCATGGCGAAAACGCGGAACTGGTGCAAAGCGTGGTCAACCTGAGCATCCGCTATGGCATTATCACTCCCTACACCAGCTACCTGATCGAAGAAAACGACATCTTCAGCCAATCTGGGCGAGAATCAGTCATTGAAGAAGCCGCCGCCAACTTTGCCGCCCCCAAAGAGGCCAGCGGCGAGGCTGCGGTAGACGCCGCCGCCATGGCGGGCGCGCTCTCTGAGGCGGAAGCGCCGGGCCTGCCCATGACAGGGAATGGCGAGGCGACTGCAGCCCAGGAACTGGTGCGCCTGGTAGGCAGCAAGACATTCGTGCAGCGGAGCGGTGTCTGGACGGACACTGCTTTCGACGCGGACACGATGCAACCGCAGCCCCTGGCGTTTGCCAGCGACGCCTATTTTGATTTGCTCACGGCGCTGCCAGAACTGGGGCAGTATCTGGCTCTGGGCGAGCAGGTGTTGGTTGTGCATGAGCAGACGGCGTACCAGATCATGCCCGGCGCGGACACCGCCCCGATTGCGCCACAGCCTACGACTGCCGGCAACGAACCCACCAGCGTCACACCTACACCCTCATCGGCTACTTCTCAGCCTACACCCAAGGCTGGCGGAGGCCCCTCTGATGGCGGCATCTGCCCTACCGCCTTCCTGGCCCCCCTTATCCTCCTCGGCGCAGTCTTGATCAGCCGCCGCCGTTGGGCATTATAAGGCAGAAAGCCGGCAGGCAGCCGGCATGTCATCTAAGGTGTTTGTTTTTAACTGTGTAAGATTGGTTCAATCTTGGAGATTGAACCAATCTGTAAAGCCTAAAATATTGACAACTGAACCCTGAGGAAAACAAATGGGCGACCTACGTAGTCGCCCATTTTACTGTATACGTTGTCTCAAATGGCGCTGTTGCTCCAGAAGTTGCCGTCCCCCCGTTACTTTATCTACAGGAAACCCGCGCCTACAGTTTCTAAAAAACGATTGCCTGTCTGGTACTTTTATACCATAATTACGCTTGTCTCCTCCCACTGTACACGCAGCGCGAGGAAAGACAGCGTTCTGTCATTATGCCCTTAGTAGTCTGCCTCTGCTAAATGGTCGCCAGTATCTGCTATAAAAGTCAGTAGACCCCTTTTCAAAGAAGTTCTCGTCAACTACGACAATCCAATAGAGGAGGATATATGAAAAAGTTCTCGCTGTTCCTGGCTTTGCTTCTGGCACTGGCAGGCGGATGGCAACGTGGCTTACAGCGGCCCGTGGGCGCCGCCGGTTACCATTAATGGTCAGGCGACCACTGGAGACGCCTTGCAGTACATCCCTGCCACTGGTTGGTCCCCTGTGCTTGACACCGGCAGCCTGACGCCACAGGATTTCCCCTTCCAGGTTTATGGCGATGTCAATGTGGCCAAGTACATTGACCTGTACCGGGATGGGCAAGGGCGGTTGGTGATTGATGTCTGCACCGGCGGCGAGGCGCAAGCGCTGTTCCTGCGCATTATCCTGGCCAACGGTCAGCAGCAGACAATTGGACCAATCAATTTGCCGGCAGGATTCTGCCAGCCTGTCCAGACTCAGTTTGTACCTACGAATCCGCCGATTGTGGGCATTATAGGCATCCTCTATAAGGCCGATGAGGTTCTTTACGACATTCTCCCGATTCCCCCCTCTCCAGAATGAATGGGAGGCGAAGAAACGATGCGCGCCAGGGGCGCACAGGTTTGCTATGATGGCAGAAACGCCCAATCCCCCAGGCGTAGTTCTACAGGCGCGCCTTCATAAGGCGCGCCTTCATAGGCGGCGTAGAAACCGCGCATCCCATCTCCTAGAAAAATTAAAGCGTTCTTGACCAGGTCCACGGCGGGGCGGTGTGGTTTGTGCAGCGCAAAACGGGCAAAGGGCACGCAAGGCTCGGCGGCGGCGATTTGCGTCAGATGAACCAGACCATGGGTTGTTTGCAGCAGCAAGCCGCGACGGAAGTCGGCGTCAGTCACCGGCGCAGCGGCCTCGATGAGGATGTTTTCCCCGCCGCTGCCTGACCACAGGTGATTACCAAACTGCCGCACCATCTGCGCATAATGGGACGTGACGTTGAAGGAGATGCCATTGGCGCTGCCGTGGTCCTGACGGTTACGCGATTGCGAATGATCGCGGTGATGCGCATCGAGCCACTCTTGCCCGTCCGCCAGGCCAACGACGCCATGCGGGGTAAGGCGCAGGGTGGATACCGCTTCAATCCAGCGTGCATCGTACCAGCGTTTATCCCCCTCGCCGGCCTTCAGCGGCTGCCGCTGTATTTGCAGACGCACAATGGGACCGAGTTCGATCATGGCTGTTTTTCCGCGGGCGATTTGTGTACGTGCACAACCTTCCAGCCGGCGGGAAATTTGACCAGCACGCGGCTTTCGTTGTGGGTACGATGCTTAATGACGCCATTTTCTTTGGTGGTGAGCATGAAGGTGTAGCTGACGATAGCCGTGTCCCCATATCGCTGTAAGCGTGGCTCCAACAAGTCAAAGCGATATGCTTCCATCTCGCCAGCCCAACTGTTGTCAATCATGAAAAAGTGAAAGTCCAGCCCATCCTGGCGGTGCGTCGTGACAAACCATTCGTAGAGGGAGAGGTCGTCGGCGGTCGTTTGGCGGTAGGTCTGGCTGTCACGAGTGAAGATGCTGTGCAAATGCCGCTGCACAAAATCCCAAATTTCGTTGTCCTGGTCACTCATTTGTTTGTTCCTGGGATACAAGAAACCGAGTTTTTGAAAACCTGCTAAAAAACTCGGTTTCTCCACTTAATGTTAAGATGACACTTCCTGGGAATGAAAATACTGCACCGGGCCATGCCACGTGGCGTCTTCTAGCCACACTTCGTGAAAATCCCCCTGGGTGTAGGCGTCAATGGTTTTGCGCCAGAAGGCCTGTGCCGGCAAATTGGCAGCCTCCTGAGACACGCGCCACTGCCCTGGAAACAAGCCAAAGACCCGCTGCGCTGCCTCCTGCCCAATATGCTGGCGGCGGAATTTACGCAAGATAAAAAACTCGGACAGGGAGCGGGTAACGACGCCATCAACAGGTTCAAGTGTGCGCACCAGGGCAAACCCCGCCAGTTTGCCGGCGACATGGATCAAGAACGGGAATCGCCCTGGTTCTACCCAATATTGGTCCAGGTAGTTGTAACCGAACAGCCCGTGCTCATCTACGTCCTCTTGATTGAATTCACTGTAATCGTGTTGGCACAATTCCAGTAGATGGCGCAGAATGAGCTTGTCGGACAGCGCCGCGGGTTGTACGGCAATCTGGCGCATCAGGGGCGGCGGCTGACGATGTAAGCGTCCTGCCGCGTCAGGCCATCGTTATCGGAGCGGACGCTGAGAATGAGCAGGTCGCGGTTGCTGCCCGCGCCGGGCACAGAGACTTCCACCAGAATGGCTGTCGTCTCGCCAGGGTTGATAATGGGCGTCTGCGCTGGCGTAATCACCGCTGGCCACTGGTGGCCCGCTTTGAAGACGCCGTAGCTGTCCGGCTGGTCGCCGTTGTTAGTCAGCGTAACCGTATAAGAAAGGGTCGCGCCTGGGTTGCCCTGCTGCGTTTGGGCGAACGGGGCCAGGATCATGCCGGGATCGGATTCCACCGTCACTGCTGGATTCGCCAGCGTAAACGGGCCCCACACGTAGGGCCAATAGCTCTGGTCTTGTTTCAGATACAGACCAAAGAAAGCTACCAGGTGCTGCCGCGTCAGCTCGATCTGGGTTTGTGGGTCCATCGAGCCACTGTCGCAGAACAACGGGAATGGGTTATCCTGGAAGCCGCAGTGATAGCCACCCAAAAATAAAGGCAGCAGACGGGGGGCGCTGCCGTTGTTATACATTTCTTGCCCATTTGTCTCGTAGGGCACAATAGCGTCTTCGCTGCCGGACAGCAGGCTGATAGGCGCCTGCACGTTAGCCATGGCTGCTTTAGCCGAAGGGTTGGTTTCCGCGGCAGCCATGTTGATCACCGCCTTAACCCGATTGTCTGCCGCCGCCGCCAGGATGCTGGCCCCGCCGCCCATAGAGTGGCCGGAAAGGCCAAAGCGGTCGGTGGCCACACTCTGGTAAAAGGGAGAAGCGGCGCTGGCGTTTTCATTTTCCAGCCAGGTGAGGGCGTCGCTTAAATCCTGGGCGAACTGGGCGTGGCTGGGGAAAAGACCTAGCTCCGACTCGGGAGCAACGACGATATAGCCGTTACTGGCCAGGTGTTCCAGGGTCGGTTGGTAGCGGTCCGGGTGTTGGAAGAAGCCGTGACCAAAGGAGACCGCCGGGTAAGGTCCCTGGCTGGGGTCAAACGGGGTGTCGTAACCGGCAGCAGTGGCCGGGTAAATGATTAAGAGAACGAAGCTACCGCCGCCCGTGCGTGGCACGGTTGCCGTGCGCCAGCCAACGGGCTGGAGCTGAACGGCGGAGAGAGAGAATTCTGGCAGGCTGCCAGCTAAGGCATCGGCGTCTGGCGTGAGTTCGTCGGCGGCAAATGCCGGCAGCGCCAACAGCAGCGCCAGCGCTGACAAAACCAGAAAACGGGACCAACGGAGATGGTGAGAGAGCGGCATAGAGGGGACTCCTTAAGAGGGTAGAAGGAAGAAGGTAGAAGGAAGAAGGTAGAGGGAAGAAGGCTGACCTCCGGCGAAGCAGTTTTCAATAAAGTGGGCGCAGAGTTACCTGCTGGCTACTTTTCGTGCGATGATTAGATCATAATTCATTTGCCACAATTGGCAATGAATATCTATCAAGCCTAATTGCTCAAACAGGTGGGTCATTTGTGCTTCGGAGCGGCGGCGGTGTAAGAAAGGGCGTGCTTCCTTGCCTTTGCGTCGCGTGGCGATCAGGACGCCGCCGGGACGCAGCACCCGGACCATTTCACGCAAGGCGGCTTCGGCCGATGGAAAAAACTCCAGCGCTTCCAGGCAAGTGACAGCGTCGAATTGGGCATCAGGGAAGGGAAGGGGCACAGCCGGGTGCTGCCAGAGCTGGCAGCGGCTGGCATAGGGAGCCAGCTTGCGCTGCGCCCGCGCCAACATTTGGGCGGATGCGTCCACGCCGGTGATAATGCCGGCAAATGCCGGGCCGGCAAATGTTTGGCTGGCAAATGTCGGGTCAGCAAATTCGGTCTGCGACAGCAAAGCATATGGCACACGTCCTGTCCCCGTAGCTACGTCCAGCAGGTGCGGTGTGGCCTGGTCGCTTAACGCTTCCAGGATGGGCCGGCATACCAGATAATATTCGTCTTCCGCGTCAAACTCTTTGACGGCATCATACCGGTAGGCCGTCAGATCGTAGAGCCAGACAACGACGCGCTGCCCCAGGAAGACCCCTTCAGTATCAACAATCAGCCAATGAAAGAAGAAGAACAGTGGGGCGCTGAGCAGCAAGATGAAAAGAAGCGTAAGCAGCGTGATCATGACCCAACATTCAAATCGCTATCGGTTTCGGTTTCGTCATCGTAATCGAGAAAAAAGACGATTACGACAACGATTACGATTGCGATTGCGAGGAGAGAATCGCTATCGGTTTCGGTTTCGTCATCGTAATCGAGAAAAAAGACGATTACGACAACGATTACGATTGCGATTGCGAGGAGAGAATCGCTATCGGTTTCGGTTTCGTCATCGTAATCGAAAAAAAAGACGATTACGAT
>CAZDSN010000104.1:0-3359 GCA_964507675.1 uncultured Ardenticatenaceae bacterium
GCATTAGCATGACGATCAATGCGCCTGCCGGCATTCTACTGGCGATGGTACTGGCCGTAGCGCGGCAGCAAGGCGTCCCCTTCCATAAACTGCGCGGCACTATCCAGAACGACATCCTCAAAGAATACCTGGCCCGCGGCACCTATATTTTCCCGCCGCGCCCCTCCATGCGCCTGATCACCGACATATTCGACTACTGCGCCCGCGAAGTGCCCCACTGGAACACCATTTCCGTCTCTGGTTACCACATCCGCGAAGCAGGCAGTACCGCCGCTCAGGAAATAGCCTTCACCCTGGGAGATGGCATCGCCTACGTACAGGCAGCGTTGGACGCTGGTCTGGATGTGGACGATTTCGCCGACCAGATTTCCTTCTTTTTTAACGTCCACAACAATTTCCTGGAAGAAGTGGCTAAATTCCGCGCCGCCCGCCGTCTGTGGGCCAAGATCATGCGCCATCGCTTTGGCGCGAAGGAACCCAAAAGCTGGCAACTGCGCTTCCACACCCAAACTGCCGGCAGTACCCTGACGGCGCAGCAGCCGGAAAACAATGTGGTGCGCGTGACTATGCAAGCGTTGGCTGCCGTATTGGGCGGCACGCAAAGCCTGCACACCAACAGCATGGACGAAGCCCTGGGGTTACCAACAGAAGACGCGGTACGGGTGGCCTTACGCACCCAGCAGATCATTGCTCACGAAAGCGGCGCCGCCGATACGATTGACCCGCTGGCTGGCGCTTATTTCATTGAATATCTGACCGACGAGTTGGAAAAGAAAGCGGCAGCCTACATCCAGACCATTGACGAGATGGGCGGCATGTTAGCGGCCATCGAGTCAGGTTACGCCCACCATGAAATCGAAGACGCCGCCTATCAGTTCCAGCGGGAACTGGAGCACAAACAAGAAATTGTGGTGGGAGTCAATGAATTTGTGGAAGCAGAAACGCACCAACCACAGATTTTGCGAATTGACCCGGCTGTGGAAGCCGGGCAGCGGCAGCGGTTGGCGCAACTACGGGCTAATCGGGACCCGGAGCGAGTGGCAGTGCTGCGGGCTGAATTGTGCGCTGCGGCGGCAACCAACCAAAATCTGATGCCCCACTTTCTGGCCTGTGTGGAGAACCACGTCACCCTGGGCGAGATTTGCCACACCTTGCGCGATCTGTGGGGGGAATACCGGCCGAGCATGTAGCGCAGCCTGTTAGTTTGCGTGGACAAACTCACAGTTTGTCCTACATTTTCTCAGGAGTTGTCGTATGATGATTAAAGGTATCAATCATGTGGCGATTGTGGTGCCGGATCTGGCAGAAGCGCAGCGGTTCTGGGTGGAGGCGTTGGGGCTGCCGGTGGACCACATCACTCATGTGCCCGAGGAAGGCGTAGAGGTAGCTTTTTTGCCGGCAGGCGGCACGGAAATCGAACTGCTGCAGCCATTAGATGACGAGAGTGGCGTGGCTAAATTCCTGCAAAAGCGAGGGCCAGGCATTCACCACATTTGCCTGGAAGTGACAGATATTGCCCAAATGATGGCGCGGTTACGAGATGCCGGCATTCAACTCCTCAACGAAACTCCGCGTACCAATCCTGATGGGCGACAATACGCCTTCATTCACCCCAAAAGCGCTGGCGGCGTCCTGGTAGAACTGTATCAAATTCCCGTCCGCCAACCGACTGCTCCGTGAAATACGGTCGCGTTGGCTCCATTTTCCTTGTTTTTATCACTCCCCGGCTGCTTTGATGATGCGCGCCCCTGCTTTTTTATAACAGTTGTCATCAAAATTAGAATGGGTTTATACTATTGTTAAACTTGTTGCCCAGTCGGCCTGGTGACCTCATCCTCTATAACTCCTATTTGTGAACGCGCGCAAGGGTGAGCCAGCCAATCAGCCTCATGGGTTCTAGCGGCAACACATCACCAAAGAAACATGAGTACTGCTGACTATCCGCTTGACACCGTCGGCCAACCAGATACTGTCCGTTCCCTGCCCAGGCGCATTTTGTGGGGTATCTATGCGCTCATTGGACTTTTTGTGGTTGGGGCGTTGGCTTTTGCTATCTTCCGCCCTATCCTGGTCTTGCCGCGCATTGATCTGGCGCCGGGCTTCACGTTGCAGGACGAAACAGGAAAGCGCTTCACCAGTGAAGATCTGCGCGGTCAGTTGGTATTGTACAACTTTACCTATACCCGCTGTGCGGCTCCCTGCCCGGCCACCAGTGACGTGATGCGCGCCGTACAAACACGGCTGGACGAGGCGGACACCGGCGGAATACCTGTCACGCTGGTCACCATCTCCTTCGACCCGGAACAGGACACCCCTGCCGTCCTCAGCCAATACGCTGCCCAGGTGACGCCCGACACCCATAACTGGCGTTTTCTCACTGGGGCCGCCGACAGATTAAAATGGATTATCGGCGGCGGGTTTGGCGTGTATTACAATGCGAACGAGGATGGCTCATTCACCTTCGATCCCGCCTTTATGCTGGTTGACGGCGCTGGCATTTTGCGCGCCGAATATCGCACCGCCACTCCTGAAATTGACCGTATCTTGCGCGACGTCGGCCTGGTGGCTCAAGAAGCCAACAACAGCCAGGGCGCGAAACGCGCTGCTTATGAAGCTGCTCATCTCTTCCTCTGCTATCCGCGCTAGAAGGCACTGCCTATTATGGAATCCCCCCCCGTTCAGGCCACTCCACGCGCCCGCCAGACACGCTTCTGGTTACTGGCTGCCGTTGGCATTGCCAGTGGTGTCTTGCTCTTTTTCGTTGCTCGTTTTCTGCTAATGGGTGTTTTGGGGGGAGGAGAGCCATTTCACGGAATTGCGCTGCAATCCCCGCAACTGGCTACCGACTTCACCCTGATAGGTCCTGGCGATCAGCCCGTTAGCCTGCGTGATTTTCGTGGCAAGGTGGTGCTGCTTTATTTTGGCTACACATTTTGCCCCGACGCCTGCCCGGCGACCCTGTCTATCCTGAAGCAGGTGCAGCAGGAACTGGGCCGCCGCGCCAGTGATGTTCAAGTGGTCATGATTACGGTTGATCCCGAACGAGATACGCCGGCTCATATGGCCGGCTACATGCAAGGCTTTGATCCTACTTTCATTGGTCTCAGCGGCGACCTGGACGACATCAGTGCTGCGGCCACAGGTTATGGCATCTTCTTTGAAAAACATGAGGGGACGCCGGCCACCGGCTACCTGGTGGACCACACGGCTTCTGTTACCGCCATTGATCGAGACGGTTACGTGCGCCTGGTATTCCCCTTCGACATGTCCGTAGCGGACATAGTCACCGATGTACGCCGCCTGTTACGTTAACGACGTTGCTCCCCTGCGGGGCAACGACAATGATCTCTATCAGCCCA
>CAZDSN010000104.1:3459-9639 GCA_964507675.1 uncultured Ardenticatenaceae bacterium
TACGTTAACGACGTTGCTCCCCTGCGGGGCAACGACAATGATCTCTATCAGCCCAGAAGATGTAAGGTAAGGAGGATGTAATGAACTGGTTAAGAAAACTGTTTGAAGGCAATTACGAAGCGCCAAAGGGTACGATAATGTTGTTAGCCCTCTTCCTGCTGCTTATCATTGCCCTTTGGGGCAACGCCTATCTGCAAGTAGCTACCAGAGGGGCGACCCAATAAGCCGGCCAGAGAGCAAAATCAACAAGGTTAGGAGGGATATGTACCATGCACATTAATCGCTACGAAAAATTCTGGATTGTCCTCAGTTCCTTATTGTTGGTCGTCTTTGCGGCGGCTGTGGCCACCAGCAGTATTGCTTACGGCGTTCAAGTGCCTGTGCCGGAACAACGTGTTGACCCCCGCCTGGTAGCTACACCAGGTAACTCCCCCTTTGGCGAACCCGGCCTGCGCGAACTGGCCCCCGGCAAATATGAAGCCTACATTTTGTCGCAAGCCTGGTCATTCACTCCCCGAGAAATTCGTGTTCCCCAGGGGAGTACCGTCACTTTCTATATGACCAGCCGTGATGTGCAGCATGGTTTCAAGCTGCAAGGCACAAACATTAACATGATGGTGCTGCCGGGGCAGGTGTCGAAACTGACGGCAACCTTTGATGAACCAGGCACCTATCTCTTTATGTGCCATGAGTATTGTGGCGTGGGCCATCAATCCATGTATGGTCAGTTGATAGTCGAAGAGTAAAGGCATCGGCGGCCTCTTCAGGTGTACGCTTTCAGGAGGAAATATTATGAAATTCGCCCGCGAAAACAAGCTGACATCCTGGCACATCGGCATCGCCCTGACGGGGCTGTTCATTGGCGGCGCCTTTGGTCCGCTGCAAAAAATGGAGCATGTCGGCATTAATCTGTATCCAGCCCTGAACAATATCGGCATTCAAAGCTACTATCAGGGACTCTCTATCCACGGCGTCTTAAACGCCCTGGTGTGGACAACATTCTTCATCACCGGCTTTTTTGTCTTTACCGTTTCCCGCAGTCTGAACCGCGAACTGCGTTACCCCATGCTCAACACTGCCGCCTTGATTATTATGACATTGGGACTGGTGTCGGCCGGAGTGCCTTTGCTTGGCAATAAAGCATCTGTCCTCTACACGTTCTACCCGCCGCTCCAGGCAGATACGTTTTTCTACGTGGGATTGACCCTGGTTGTCGTCGGCTCCTGGGTTGTCGGCTATGGTCTCTATTTTACGTATGGAGCGTGGCGCAAGAATAACCCGGGCGTGCGCACCCCGTTTATTGCCCAGGCCTCATTGATTACCATGGTCATGTGGCAGATCGCCACGTTAGGGGTGGCCGCGGAGATTTTGTTCTTGATTATTCCCTGGTCGCTGGGATGGGTGGAGGGTATTGATCCGCAATTATCCCGCACTTTCTTTTGGTTCTTTGGTCATCCGCTTGTTTATTTCTGGCTTTTGCCGGCATACGTTTCCTGGTACGGCATGCTGCCCAAACAGGCCGGCGGCAAGCTCTTCAGCGAGCCGTTAGCCCGTCTCGTCTTCTGGCTCTTCCTGGCTTTATCTGTTCCCGTTGGCCTGCACCACCAGTTCACCGACCCGGGCGTGCCGGCAGGTTGGAAAGTGTTGCACGCTGTTCTCACGTTCTCCCTGTTCATCCCCAGCATGATCACCGCCTTTACGGTCGTGGCTTCCCTGGAAACAGGCGCCCGCGCCCGCGGCGGCAAAGGGTTGATTGGCTGGATTGGCAAACTCCCCTGGGGCGATCCCTCCTACGCCGCCCAAAACCTGGCCATGATCCTGTTTGTCTTTGGCGGCATTGGCGGCTTGATTAACGCCTCCTACAACGTCAATCTGGCTGTGCACAACACGATGTGGGTTCCCGGCCATTTCCACCTGACTCTGGGGTCCGCCGTCACCCTCTCCTTCTTTGGCATCCTGTATTGGCTGCTGCCTAAACTATCCGGGCGACAACTTTGGAGCCGCAAGGTGGGGTTGTGGCAGGCGTGGACCTGGTTTATCGGCATGCTCTTGATGAGCAACGGCCTACACATCGTTGGCCTCATCTTCAGTGTGCCCCGCCGCAGCATGTTGGGCGTTGCCCCCTACTTGCAGCCTGAATGGGCGCCATTCCTGACAGAAGCATTCATTGGGGCCATGTTCCTGGCAGTCAGTGGGATTCTGGTCTACGTCAACGTCATTGGCACGGTCTTCTTTGCCCGCAAGTTGGAAAAGCCTATTGAAATGCCCGTGGCCGAACCGCTGGACCCCACCCCTGTGCCTGCCTGGCTTGATTCCTGGAAGCCGTGGCTGGTTGGCACAGTTGCCTTAATCCTGGTCGCCTATGGACCTGTCTTGTATACTCTGATCCGCGACATTGCTTCTACGTCGCCTGGATTTAAGTTGTGGTAATTCTGGCGGGATGCTGGGGCATGTTCCCTGGCATCCCGCACACCAGGGATAACGCCGCCCCCTCCTTGAGCTTCCGGCGGCGCATTATCCACTTATGGAGGTTTACATGATGCGAAAACTGTTTTTCATCCTGTTGGTCGTGCTGGCTGTGGGCCTGGTAGCCTGCGGCGGCGGCGACGCGGATGACAGTTCCGCCAGCACGTCAGGCGGTGACGCCCAACGTGGCGAAGAACTGTTTACATCTCCCACTATCGGGCCGGCCAGCGCACCTGGCTGCGTCACCTGCCATTCGCTGGAACCCGATACCGTCATTGTTGGTCCGTCTCAATTCGGCCTGGCCGATCGCGCCGCGACCCGCGTTGATGGCATGTCCGCCGAACAGTACATTCGCCAATCCATCACCGAGCCTGATGCCTATGTCGTCGAGGGTTTCGCAGCAGGCGTGATGTACCAGAACTATGGCAACGAACTGAGCGCCAAAGACATCACCGACCTGGTGGCCTATACGCTCTCGCTGCATAGTCAGTAAGTAGTCTGTCTATCCTGGAACCTTAAGACGCCACCTCTCAATGACGCGCTGTGAGACAGCGCGCAGACGGCAAGAGCCTTAACACCCATTGCTCACATTCAAACCGGATTAAGGGCTTTTGTCCGCTCGGCCCATCTATTGAGATGCATTCGAAGGCCTTCTCCCCCTGTGGAGAAGGCCTTTTTGTTATGGCCGCCGCGCGGCGGGCTTTGCATTTTGTGTTGTTTGTGTTAACTTGGGCAGGTATCCAATCCATTACATCAGGAGAAAAACCCAAATGAATCTACCCGACTCAGCCCGCACCTTGATCGAATCTGGAGCGCACGCCCACCTTGTCACTCTCAACCCTGATGGCAGTCCTCAGGTCACGCTGGTCTGGGCCGGCGTGGATGGGGATGACATTGTGGCTGCCCACTTGTATGCCAATCGTAAAGTACGCAATATTCAACAGGATGGCCGCGTGGCAGTCACCTTTGAAAGCAGTTCTCGCAGCGAGATGGGAGTTACAGAATATCTCGTCGTTTATGGGCACGCCCGCATTGAGGAAGGCGGCGCGCCTGAACTGCTGCAGCGGCTGGCTTACATTTACCTGGGGCCCGGTGTCAAGTTCCCGCCAATGGACAACCCGCCTGCTGGCTACATTACCCGTATTCAAGTGGATCGCATTAGCGGTGTTGGCCCCTGGACCGGGCGCGTTGTTTGATAACGCCAGGAAACGCGCCTCTTTACAGTGTCCCAGCCGCGGCAGCACAAAGGAGCAAAGATTTAGATAGCCTGGTAGTCGGTCAGGAGGGCCTGCGCCTATTCTGCCAACTTTAGGCGCAGGTTGGCTGGTTCCACTATCGTCACTGCCGTCCCCAACCCCAACAGGGTGCGGCACGCCTCGGCGGCGCTGCCAAAGGTAAGCTGCAGCGTCAGGCAGTCCTGCTCATCTGGCTCGCCCGCCGCCGCCAGCGTTTGATGAATGCCTTCGCCAAAGACAGGTATTAATTCGCTTGCCTGGTTCCAATGAACCCGCAATGCCACAGCATACCCGGCCTGGCTGGCTTCAAAATGAGCGCACCAATCCTGCCAGAATCCCGCCAGATCAAATCCCGCCGGTCGTACAAAAGTGTAATCTGTCAGCATCGCTCTTGAATGCGTGATACGCGATACACGCGTATAGACCGCATCGTCTCTCCCACCACATAGATGTCAGGATTGGGATTGAAGATGTATGGTAGAATCACGAAGCACACAAACAGCCATTCTTTAGTTTTGTTAATAGAGCAAATGTGCTAAAATTACCAGACCCTATGCTGCTCTGGCTCCATTGCCGGCAGAAACTGTGCTGCCCCCAAAAGTGACTTTGGGGAAAAACCCAACTTCTATTCATTTCGGGTTACTTCCCTCTGGAGACATGTCCCTTGAAGAGCAAACGTGAGTTTCGCATTGAAAACGAATACAGTTACAACCAGTCGGGGCCGGTGCGATGGATTTTGTCCCATCTGAGCCGTTACAAATTGTTTCTATCCAGCTTCATTTTGACCCTCGCTGCTGCTAACTTCTTGAATGCGTCCATTCGCGTGCAAGTTGGGAATGCTTTCAATGTGGTGCTGGCTGAAGATGGAAGCATGGCCCAATTGCTGCGCATTATTGGGCTGCTGCTGCTGATCGTCATCGGGCGCGGCGTCAGTGACCTGATTGGGAGTTGGTCCAGCGAAGTGCTGGGAAACCGGCTAGAACGGAACACGCGCGACGAGTTATATTTGAGTTTGTTAGGCAAGAGCCAGACGTTTCACAACCGGCAGCGGGTAGGCGACGTGATGGCGCGGGCCACGGACGATGTGCGCCAGCTTAACGCCATGATTACGCCTGGCATCTATCTCATTTTCGACTCTACCATGGGACTGGTGATGCCGCTGGCTTTTATTGCGGCGCTGCGCCTGGAACTGCTGCTGGTTCCTGCGCTGTATGCGGTTGTTTTCTACGCGGCGCTGAAGCGGTACATGGATCAGTTGAATCCAGTGGCGGGGCAAATGCGTTACCGGTATGGGGTAATGAATGCGGGGCTGGCGGAGGCGATTGCCGGCATCGAAGTCGTCAAATCCACAGCCCAGGAAGACCAGGAGATGCAGAAGTTCACACAAAATGCCGGCGCCTTTCGGGATGCCTTCGTCAAAGAAGGCCAGATTCAGGCCCGCTACTTGCCGCCGCTGCTGCTTGGCTTTGCTCTCTCCGCCGCCCTGGTGCACGGTCTGCTGCTGTTGTCGCGTGGCCTGATTAACGTCGGACAACTTGTCACCTTCATTGGGCTTATGTTCGCCCTGCGCTTTCCCACCTTCATCTCCATCTTCACCTTCTCCCTGGTGCAGTTGGGGCTGGCCGGGGCAGAACGCATCCTCTTCCTGATGAAACAAGAGACTGAACTGGACGAGAATGAAGCCGGCTATAAGGAGCCTATGCAGGGAGAACTCATCTTTACCGACGTTACCTTTACCTATGGTAACAGGCCCGTGCTGCAAAATGTGTCTTTCCGCGCTGCTCCTGGGCAGACCATTGCCGTTGTCGGCCAGACCGGTTCAGGCAAGAGTACCCTGACAAAACTGGTCAACCGCACCTATGATGTCACCAGTGGACACATCACCATTGACGGCGTAGACGTGCGCGATTGGAATCTGAATGCGCTGCGCTCGCAAATCTCGGCGATTGAGCAGGATATTTTCCTCTTTTCTCGTTCTATCGCTGAAAACATCGGTTTTGGCCTGGGTCCCCGCGCCAACCAAAGCACTATCGAAACGGCAGCGCGTGAAGCCCAGGCTCATGAATTCATCGAGGGCTTTCAGGATGGTTACGACACCATCATTGGCGAGCGCGGCGTGACCCTGTCCGGCGGGCAGCGGCAGCGGCTGGCTATTGCCCGCGCTCTGCTCACCGACCCACGCATCCTTATCCTGGATGACGCCACCAGCGCCATTGACAGCGCCACCGAAGACAAGATTCAAACGGCTATCAACCGGGTGCTGCGTGGCCGGACGACTTTACTCATCACCCACCGCCTCTCCCAAATCCGTCGCGCCGACCGCGTATTGGTGCTGGCAGAGGGGCGTGTGGCCGCCCAGGGAACGCACGAAGAGCTGCTGCGCACCTCGGAACTGTACCGCCGCATCTTCCTGCGCTACGAAGGGAAGCGCCGCGACGTGACGCCGTTCGGCTACGGCCGGCCCTACAGCCTCGGCCAG
>CAZDSN010000105.1:0-9593 GCA_964507675.1 uncultured Ardenticatenaceae bacterium
CTTCAAGCTCTACAGGCACGAGAACGCGGGAGGTTTGTTCCCATTGATGCGCTGGACGATAAAAATAGGAGATGTCGCCGGTCGTAAAAGGCTCGCCATTGAGAAGGGTTAACATTACCAGATAGATGTGATCAGAATGTCGGTGCCTTTTAGTTCGCCAACTTGCGCTACCAGACCATTGACATCATCAGCAACGGCTAACAACTGACCCTGGCGCAGCGCGACCCAGTGGCCCCGATAATCGTCCCAATGCTGCTGTAACCAGGCACGATTGGCTCGCCAGGACGGGTTGCCCTGGCCGGGAATGGATTTAGCGTTAGGGGGCGCCAGAATCCGGGCCATCTTTTGCAGTTCCAGGTAGTCGGGAAAGCGCCGGTTGCCCGCCAGGGCGCACTCACGGGCAATAAGGTGAGCCCCGGTCTGCAGAGCCAGCGTTACGGCGCGGGCGAAGGCGTTTGCTTCCTGGTTGTCCCAATCAATCTGGTGGTAAGCCTGCACAAATTGCCCCAGATTTTCAGGCATTGGCAGCACGGCAATCCATTCTAAGGCATCTAAGCCGGTTAATCCCCGCTGCAACCAGGCCGGATCGGCGCTGGTCGCTTCTGAGAAAGCGGTGATATAGCCGTTACGCTCCGGCTGTCGCGCATCTTGCCAATCTACAGGCAAATTGCCGCTTGTGGGCGTAGCCGGGGAGGGTAAAGGTAAATTTGCGGCGGTTACATTTTCGACGCCAAAAAGCCGCGCCATCCAATCGCTGTCACTTCTAGGCGGAGCAAGGGTTGTCATCACATTTCTCCTGGTTGAAATTTTTGCAGCGCCTCATCCAATAAACAGTAGCGGAAAGCGTCGTAAATGACGGCATGGTATTGATCGCATCGTTCTATCAAGCCATCCAGGGATAGTTTGCCGTTTTCAAAATAATCAAAGTCAAGGGTTAAAGCAGGCCCGGACTGCTCGTAGACCACATGGAGATTAAGCTGCGTATCGTGGTCAACAAAAGCCAGTTGGGTGACCATTTGGGCAGCGTTTTGCCATACATCATCACGCAGGGGGGCTGTTAAGGCTGGCTTTAGCAAGCCAAATAGCGCATCTATATGCTCTGTTTGCGTATTGGCAAACGTCAGACGATTAATGTAGCGCAAGCCAATGCGCGTGGCATAAGCCGGCTGATAAACCTGGCTTACGGCATTATGCACCAATTGTAAGTCAGCGGCGAAATCTCGCCAGTGTGTGTAACGATGGGTGGAAAGGGCGTAAAAGTTAAGCGTGAGCGAGACAGTCGTTTGCTCATCCTGGCTTATGAACCGGTGTAGGCGCGGCCTGAATTCGGCTGAAGGCGCAGCCGGATTGCCAGGAAGCGGGAATTGTACCTGCACGTCTTGCTCTGTTTGAAGCTGTGGAAAACGATGCCGTAGCTGTTCCTGGAAATCAATCGGATCATCCCTGGAAATACGCAGGATGGGTGGAAAACGCACCTGACATACCACTTCCACCAGCGGTGGATAGGCCAACTGCACCTCTTCGGCATGAGGAAATTGGATGGACATGATGTTATATCTCCAGCAAAGCAACTCTTGATGGAAGGAGTATACAGATTTAAGGGTAAAGCACAAAATCACTCGGCCAGCAGCACCCGCAGCGCTTTTTGGGCGCGGTCGGCGGTGGCGGCGGCGGTGCATTTGCTGTACCAGTAGTATGCTTCTTCGGAGGGCATCTGGCGAATGCCATAGGAGATTTGTTCCACGCGACGAATCTTGGTCAGGGACCTCACGGCGAGAAAGACCAATCCCAGGCGCACGCCAACCTCCTCCGGCAAATAAAAAGGCTTTTGCCGGGTCACAGACAGGTCAGTCGCTTTGTAGTCCGCTTTGCGTAAAGCTTCAATGACGTGGTCAGCCACAGCGCGTAAATTATCGCCGCTGATGGCGACTACTGTTTCTAAACGGGCGGCAGCTTCTGGTTGTTGATCATCAGGCCTTTCGACAACGCGCTGGCGCAGGGTCAAGGCGTAATCGGTGGTTGCCCCTGCCAGCGGCTGCAGATGCAAGGCAAAGGGTTTTTCGGGGGTAGTCCCATTCAGGTCGGCGCGGTAGATCGGCGGGCGATGACTGGCTGGCGGTGGCGCTGGTTGACGGTTTTCAATAGCGGTTGGTGGTTGGCGGGGGGGAGCCTCCAGGTCAAGCTCAATATTGAAGAGAGTGGTGCGGCCACGAGCCGGGATAAACATGGGCAGGCGTTCCGGCTGCGCAAAAACCCATCCATATAACCCTTCTCGCCAGCGACGGCCGGCTAGATGAGCAGCCTGATGCGCATTGTAGGCGGTCTCGTCCAGGGGAATCACATCTACCAATTCTGCCGTGCCGGCAATACCACCAACATCCAGATGGTCAGGATTCAGACTGTATTCCCAACATTTATCAGCCTCCACGGTTTGGGACGCATGGATGGCTATACGGCCACGGTAGTGGGTATTGTAGGTTCGCAAATCCATCGTCTTTCGTCCCTGGAGAACCAGTTCAGCCCAGGGTTGGCGGAAACTGAGCGCTTTCATGGGCTATTTCTCCGCCAGGTCAGGCGCTTCGCCTGGTCGAAAAGTCGTGACCCCAGCCGCCGCACGATCCAGATGTTCCTGATCCCAACTCACGAGTGGGATCTGCAGCCGTTGCGCCAGGGCCATGTAAACGGCATCGGCGCCGCGCAGCCGGTAGGTAGAGGCTGTCTGCGCCGCCAACTGGCCCAGGGTGTCATCTACCGCGATAAACTGCACCGAAGGCATCTGGCGAATTTGCTGCACAATCTGATAGCCTAACCGATCATTGCCGGTGCGTCTGGCAATTGACCCGGACACCTCAGCCAGGGCAATGGTTGGCGCAACGAGCGCCACCCCGGCTGTTGTCATCTGTATGAGCCAGGTGCGGCTGGCCTGGTGAAAGGCATCCTCCGGCAAAAAACGACTGACCCATACACTGGCATCAACGACCATCATAGTTCGCGCCTGCCTTCACGCACGGCGTCTACGGCATTGGGGCTGCCAATCCATTGCGCCGATACTTCCTGGGCCAGGCGATCCATTTCAGCCCACAATTCCGCCAGTTCTTCCGGTTTGGTTTTGATTTCCTTGACGGGAACCAGGCGGGCAACCACCTCGCCGTAATAGGTAATGTCAATAATTTCACCCTGTTCACGTACCCGCCGCACTAGCTCGCTGGCATTTGTTTTTAATTCCCGAATTCCTACTAAAGACATCATTCACTCCTTGCGCTGCTTTTTGTGTCTACACATGTGGTCTCAACATCATTATAACGTGAGTTGGCAGAGAAAGGAACAGGCTGCCGGGCGCATTCTCAGACGCGCCCTGTTCAACTATAAATCGGCTCGGCCACAACAGTCACCGGGCCCATGCCCATTTGTGTCAACACATCCTGGATGGTTTTGAGCTGCATATCATGCAAGGGTACATCCCGGCCAAAATCAACAATGAGCTTGAACTCCACCAGCAGGCTGTGCATCTCTTCGCGGGCAAAGGCATCGGTCACTTGCTTAAAGCGCTTGTACCGATCCCATTTGCCCCGAAAATTCAACACAAATTGTTCGCCTGGCGGGGGATCAAACTGGATGGTCAGGTTTAGCGTGATGCCAAATTCGGCCTTGCCCATCTGGGGAATGGCCAGGCCAACGGCCACCAGGCTGTCCGCATGGCTCTTGCTGGGACCATACAAACCAAGCTGCAAACGGCGCAGAGCGGTGACATGATGCTCCTCACACCGGTCCCAGACTTGCTGGAACGCCTGGGCAGGGGGGCCGGAACCTTCAATACGACTGGGGGGGCCATCGCCCAAAATCTTATCCAATAAATCTGCCGGCGGTTTATCCAACGGGGCAACATCGGTCACCCCACCGTCACCCGCTGGCGGCGGCGGCTGCCATTTGCCCTTGATGCGCAGCTTTAATCGTGTTGCTTCCGCCGGTTCATACAACCGGGTATGATCGCTAATCTGCCAGAAAGTGGGGGGGGAATCGTGATCATACGCCCAATCTTCGCTGGTATCGTAATAAACCCACTGGCGTGTTTTGACACCATTTTCCAGGGTGCGCTGCAACTGGTTCACATCCAGCAGCAGGGGCAGGCTCACCTTGCGGGCAAAGGCGCGGCGTAAATCTTCGGTGGTCATCTCTAGCTGGTTTTTATCCCACGCTTTGGTTTTCAAGTAAGCGGCCGGCAGCGGATTGTCATCAGAAGTACGCACCTTTTGCAGATTATGCAACACACGCACAACCACATTAGCCTGGTCAATGTTGGTATCTCCCTGTCCCTGCGGGGGAACTGTTTCCCGGCGCAAAAAGGCGTGGTCTTTGGCTGCATCGCTAGTGGGGTAGAAAAGATAGCGATAGGATTTGGTGATGGCAATACGGACATTGAGTTCGACTGTTTGCTTCATCTCCCGCAGCTTTTTCTGGTGATCGTCATTAAACTCACGCATCCGCTCGCTACTGCCGGTAATCCGCTCAATGGCCAGATAGCGGCGGGTCTCATTCACCATTTGCTCAACCTGGTCCCTGTCAGCCACCAGGAAAAGGAGATTGTTCTGGTAATTGCGGAAGGATTCAGCGACGCCGGCATACTCGGTTATCTTGCGGATCAGGTCTGGCGGTTCCGTCGTACCTGCCTCTATCCTCAGGGCATCATAATGGACGATAGCCAGTTTAGGTTTGCCGGCATCGTCATCCAGGTCGGCCGGCGTGACCGGGAAGTAAACCGGTTTTAAGTACCCGGCGCGCCAGATGGATCTGATACGACTATCAATTTCCTGCTTGGCGCGGGTTGTGTTCACCGACCCCATTTCGTCGTCAATGATTTTGTTGAGGGACGGCTCCGTCTTGAAACGGTATTTATAGCCATCATATTCCAGGAACCAGGCGCGAGCGTAAAGCCGTTCCAGCGCCCGCTGCACCACGGCTGGATCATCGCCATTGGCAGCAGACGGCGTCAATGTGCTCAAGAGCAGCTCTGGCAGTTCGATGCCACTGGCAATGCCCTGGGTCAGGCTATGCAGAAAAATCGTGGTACCCAAACGGCGAGCGTAGCGTGGCTTACCGCTGGCTACCAGCGGTTCATCGGCTTCGGCGGCGTGGGCCGGAATGCCTAACTGGGGACTGACTACATCCGCTTCGCATACCTGCTTAAACTTGGGCCGGTCCAAACGACTGGTCAGGTCTTCGACGATCTGCTGCTGACTCAAGTCAACATGGTAGGGATGGATCAGCCAGGTGTCTGCTGGCTGCGATTGCCACAATTGGCGCACGGCTGTGGCTAACAGGCGCAGCGCCCCCCGGGTGCGTTGGAAGTTGGGAATGGTAGCCACTTTCAGATTAAGGGCGCGGATCAGCTCCGGATGAAAGGGATAGGAGAGGGTGAATTCGTTTAGATAATCGGCCCGCAGCGCCCGGTCATGGACGTGCCCACCCAACGCTTCCAACTCCTGATAGTACGCGCCGTAACGACGAATAGTGGCCTGGGCGCCATTCCGATCCACCTCTTGGAAGAGGCGATGCACGACGATAGCTGAAATTTCATTCTCACCGGTAGGGGTCAAAACCCGCTCTTGCCGGGCCGATATACTCAATGCTTCACGCAGATCAGCCGTTTCTTGGGCAAAGGCGTCTTCCTGGCCCGCCATCGTCAATACCAGCACGACCTGCTTCTGGCTGACGACGAACTCAATGAGCGACATGAGAAAGGCCACCGTTTGTTCAGCCAGATTGGACTTGCCGGTGGCTGTTGGCGTGGCCACGGCTGCTCGCAGATGGCGAGCAATTTCGTCAATCATGATCAGGGTAGGGCGGTTGCCAACGATCTGCTCGAATAAGCCGGTTCCCGGCGCGATTTTATTCTGGTCGCTTTGTCGCGCCAGGGCATAACCGGCGCGCTTGCCTAACTGGTAAGCCAGTTCACCCCACAGCGTATAGGTTTTGATATTATCTTCCGGGTGAAAAATGCCCATACTGGGATCGAGATCGGAACCGACAACGCCGGTCACATCAATTTGCCCAACCTGGGGCAAGGGCCACTCTTCATCCAGGTAGGCATGTAAGTGACGGGGATCTACGCGGCCACCGGCGGCATGGAAAAGAGCAATCAGATTGTGGGTTTTGCCGCCGCCGAAAGAAGTTTCCAGGCGGATGATGGGGTTGTTACCCGGCATCTGGCCAGTCAGCCGGCCTAATACCTCGCGCAGCAGCGTTTTCAGGCCGGCGGTAGGATAGGTGTTGGTGAAGAAGTGATCCGGATCACGGTAGATGGGATCAGCCGTGTCATCCATGACATCTTTCAGGCGAGCGGCAAACATATCCTCGCTCAGTTCGCCTTGTAACACTTCATGTCGTGGTTTGGTGAGGTTAAAGATTGTTTTCATGATACTCCTGGCTCAAAGCTTCCGGTCAACTCCACGTCCCAGTTCGTTAGCCGCTTCATAGCTTCTTTGAAAGGGTCAGCAGAAACAACTACCTGTTCAGCAACAAACTGATACGCCAACTTATCAGGCTGTGACCGCTTGTTCAGCTTAGTGACCGTCTAAGAATAACTTCCGTTTTTCACGGAACCCGGTCACTTGTCAGCCCATCCACAAATGCTGTCCCAGGCACACAAGAACGGGAACTAATTTGTGGATGGGCCCTTACTGCCAGCCTTCGATTGCGTCTTTGAACGTACTCACAAAAGCATCGGCGCTGGCGCCGTCGAGGATGCGATGGTCGAAGGTGAAGCTGACGTAAGCCAGGGGGCGAATGGCGATGGCGTCGTTAATCACCTTCACCCGCTTTTCGATCTTCCCCACCCCCAAAATGCCGCACTGCGGCTGGTTGATGATGGGGGTGGCGAACAGGCTGCCAGAAGTGCCATGATTGGTCAGGGAGAACGTGCCGCCCTGGACATCATCGGGCCGCAGTTGCTTATTGCGGGCGCGTTCGGTCAAATCGTTAATGGCGCGGGCCAGCCCTAACAGGTTCAGGCTGTCGGCGTGTTTGATGACGGGCACGATCAGGCCGCCTTCAATGGCCGCCGCCATGCCAATATTGATGTCTCGTTTGAGCAGCAGCCCTTCGTCGCTCCAACTGCTGTTGGCCTGCGGGTGGGCTTTGAGGGCGGCCACAATGCCGGCAATTATATAAGCCGTAAAAGTCAAATTAGCCCCATCCCGCGCAAAACCCCCCTTGTGCGCGGCGCGGTGGGCGGCGACCTGGGTGAAATCCACTTCAAAGACAGTGGTGACGTGGGGGCTGGTCTGTTTGCTGCGCACCATGTGCTCGGCAATGGCCCGCCGGATGTTGGTATGGGGAATGAGTTCCGCGCCGAGGGGTGTAGCGGTATAGGTGGGTGGCTGGAACGCCGGGGCTGCCGGGCGGGGCGCAGAGGGCATTGCGAGAGGCGCGGCGGGCACGGGCACAGCCGCGGGCGCAGTTGGCGGCGCAGCCGGGGCCGCCTGAGGTTGGGTCACGGCTGGCGCCGGCGCGGCGTCGCGCTGTTCGACGTAAGCCAGAATATCTTTCTTGGTGATGCGACCGTCGCGGCCCGTGCCTGGCACTGCCAGCAGATCCACACGATGCTCAGCAGCAATCCGAGAGACCACCGGGCTAATCCGACCTACTCCCTGGCGCAGCGGCATAGGCAGCGGCGGGGCAGCGTGCGTCTGGCCGTTGGCGTGGGGCGCAGCGGCGGGTTGGGCGGCAGGCGCAGCAGGCAAACTTTCGTCCGGCTGGCCCAGGTAAGCCAGCACCGTGCCCACCGGAACGGTCTCGCCTTCAGGCACGAGGATTTTGAGAAGAATGCCGGCATCTTCCGCCGTCGCCTCTGTCGTTACCTTATCCGTTTCAATCTCCAAAATGGGTTCGTATTGGGCCACAGCATCCCCTTCCGCTTTGAGCCACTTGCCCACCGTGCCTTCAATCACGCCTTCGCCCATGTGGGGCATCACAATTTCCGTTGCCATCTCATTTCCTCATATACAGATCAGGTGGTTCTATATAACCTGGCTTTTCCTGGCGCTCTTCGCGTCTTGGCGGTGAAATTCTAATAGAAAATAGGGTAGTGCGCCGGGTCGGCTTCGTTCATCATTTCGTAAACGGCCTGGAAAATCGTCTCCGCGTTGGGCTTCGACCAGTAATCCCCATCAGAGCCATAAGCGGGCCGGTGTTGCTGCCCAGGCAAGGTACGCGGTTCGGAGTCCAGCCAATAAAAGCCGCCCTGCTTCTCCATCACCTCTTGCAGCATATACGCCGACGTTCCGCCAGGCACGTCTTCATCCACAAATAAAATGCGGTTCGTCTTCTGCAAGGATTCCTGGATCATGCCATGAATGTCGAAGGGCAGCAGCGTCTGCACGTCAATAACCTCAGCATCCACGTTGGCCTGGGCTAACAGGTCGGCGGCTTCCAGAGCAATCCGGCAGCAGGCCCCATAGGTGACAATCGTGATGTCTTCGCCACGACGTAAAATTTCGGGCACGCCCAGGGGGACGGTATACTCGCCGATGTTGGACGGCAGTGGCTCCTTAAGGCGATAGCCGTTTAATACTTCGACCAACAGGGCCGGCTCGTCGGACAAGAGCAGCGTGTTGTAAAAGCCGGCAGCCTGGGTCATGTTGCGCGGCGTCAGGATGTGCATACCGCGTAGGAGGTGCATGGCCCCGGCCATGAGCGAGCCGGAATGCCAGACGCCTTCCAGCCGGTGGCCGCGCGTGCGGATAATGACGGGCGCCTTCTGGCCGCCAACGGTGCGCCAGTGCAGCGTCGCCAGATCGTCTGACAGGATTTGGATGGCATAGAGCAGATAATCCAGATATTGGATCTCGGCAATGGGGCGCAGCCCACGCAAAGCCATGCCAATAGCCTGCCCAATGATGGTAGCTTCACGGATGCCTGTGTCCATGACGCGCCAGAAGCCATGTTTGGCCTGCAAGCCGGCAAAAGCCTGGTTGACGCCGCCCAACTGCCCCACGTCTTCGCCAAAGGCAAAGACACGTGGGTCGCGGGCCAGCATGGCGTCAAAACAGGCGTTGAGCAGTTCAAAACCGCTAACCAGGGGGGCGTCTTCGGCGTAAATGGGAGGAACTGCCGGCACGTTCAAAGCAGACTCAGCGGATTGGCTGTAGACGTGCGAGCTGTAGCGGTCGGCGTTCACGACGTCCTGCTGCCTTCTCCATTGGATGAGCTGCTGTTTGATAGGGATTGGCTCATCTTTAACCGTCAACAGCGCCTGATGCACGGCGCTCATGGTCTGGCGGCGCAGCGGGTACTGCGTGCGCAACAAATTGCGCTTGATCTGCTGCAAATCGCCGGCATGGCGCGAACTGACGGCCAGGGCGTCAATAGCCTCGGCCACGTGCTGCCGCTCCTCGCGGATAGGCGCCAGAAACGCCTCCCACGCCTGCTGCCGTATTGCTTCCACCATCTGGTGGTCTTCCTTCTCACATTCATCCAGCCAATCAATCAAACAAAATCATTCAAGAAAAACAGAAAAATCAAATGAAACATGCACCAAACGGCACACCAAGTCCCCACGCTGAACAAATACTAGCAACATTCCAACAGAAAAAAAA
>CAZDSN010000106.1:0-9593 GCA_964507675.1 uncultured Ardenticatenaceae bacterium
TACAACTCGTCGCGCATGGCTTGAATAGTGGGATCGTTGATGTAATCCTCAAAACGCATGACGCGGTCAATGATGCCGCCAGGGGTGATTTCCACGATGCGATTGGCGATGGTGTCTACAAACTGGTAGTCGTGGGAAGTAAAGAGCACCACTTCGGGGAATTTGATCAGGCCATCATTGAGCGCGGTGATCGCTTCCAGGTCCAGGTGGTTGGTCGGTTCGTCCAGGATAAGGACATTGGCCCCGCTGAGCATCATGCGGGACAACATGCAGCGCACCCGTTCACCGCCGGAGAGGACGTTCGTTTTCTTCAGGGCTTCTTCGCCGGAGAAGAGCATCCGCCCCAGGAAGCCGCGCAAGAAGGATTCGCTGTCGTCGCTGGAGTATTGGCGCAGCCATTCGACCAGGGTGAGGTTGGTATCGAAGAAGGCGCTGTTTTCTTTGGGGAAGTAGGCGTAGGTAATGGTGACGCCCCAGTTAATTTTGCCGGCATCGGCCTCATCCTCTCCCGTCAACAACTCAAACAGCGTCGTTTTCACCAGGTCGTTGGGCCCAATAAAGGCAATTTTGTCGCCCGGATTGACCACCAGATTGAAGTTTTGCAGTAGCGGCTCCCCATCTATCGTTTTCCACAACCCTTCTACTTGCAGAATCGTGCGGCCGCAGGCGCGCTCCGGGCGAAAATCTACGTACGGGAAGCGGCGCGAAGAGGCTGGCAGATCCTCCACGGACAGCTTCTCAATCAACTTCTTGCGTGAAGTCGCCTGGCGTGATTTGGAGGCATTCGCGCTGAAGCGGCGCACAAACTCTTGCAGTTCCTTGATTTTATCCGACCGCTTGCGCTGCACGTTCTTCTGCTGTTGTATGACTAACTGGCTGACCTGATACCAGAAATCATAGTTGCCCACGTACATCTGAATCTTGCCAAAGTCAATGTCCGCGATGTGGGTGCAAACGTTATTGAGGAAGTGGCGATCGTGCGACACCACAATCACCGTATTCTTATAATCAATCAAGAAATCTTCCAGCCAGCGAATGGATTTCAGATCAAGCTGGTTAGTAGGCTCGTCCAGCAGCAGAATATCCGGATTGCCAAACAACGCCTGCGCCAGCAATACCCGCAGCTTCTGCGTGGCTTCTAGCTCGCTCATCTGCCGGTAATGCAGCGATTCAGGAATGCCCAGACCGCTGAGCAGGGCGGCTGCATCTGATTCCGCTTCGTAGCCATGCATCTCGGCTACCTGAGCTTCCAACTCGGCGGCGTGCAGACCGTCCGCTTCGGAGAAATCCGGCTTCATATAAACGGCGTCCCGTTCTTGCAGCACATGGTGCAGTTTTTTATGCCCCATGATGACTGTTTCCAGGACGGGGCAATCGTCAAAGGCAAACTGGTCCTGCTGCAGTACAGCCAGGCGCTCATTCGGGCCGATGCTGATTTCGCCTGTGCTGGGGTCAATCTCGCCGGCAATGATTTTGAGCAGGGTGGATTTGCCGGCCCCATTGGCTCCGATCAAACCATAACAGTTGCCCGGCAGAAACTTTAGATTGACGTCTTTGAATAAGGTACGCTCGCCAAAAGAGAGCGAAATGTTGGTTAAAGTTAACACGTTGTGATCCTGTATGCGCCCATGACGGGTACGGGTCTAGGTTAGTTCACTGCTGCGCCGCCAACGGTCGGCACGCAACTGGTTGCGCCACGGATAGGGTCCCCGCGGTGGGGCTTCTATCCGTTTGCCTTCTCCGTCTGGCTTGATGGTTGAGTGCGGGGAAACAGGCGCAGGCGTACTCTTTTCTATTGTATGCGCTTATGGGTGTGCCGGCAAAATGGGATTGGCCGGAGAGCATCAAAAGCTAATCTCAACAATAGCGATTGCCATTTGGGCAGCGCTGCTTTTGTAACTACAATAGTTCTATGGTGGCTCATACCTCCTGGCTGGCGCGCAGTTCTCACCATTGTCCACCAGCCACCGACCCCTATTGTTTGAAGGAGTGTAGCATGAGAACAAAGATAGGCATTCTTGGCGCTGGCAACGTTGGCGGAAATCTGGGGCGCGCCTGGGCGCAGCAGGGGCACGAGGTCGTGTTTGGCGTGCGCGACCCGGGCAGCGACAAAGTGCGGCAGGCTCTGGCTGCCGCCGGGGAGGCAGTACGGGCTGTCACTTTGAGCGAGGCGGCTGCCTGGGGCGATATAGTGGTGATTGCCGTACCCTGGGCGGCTGTGCCCGATACACTGGCGGGCGCGGGCGATTTGCGCGGTAAAATCGTCGTTGATACCACTAACGCCATCCGCTGGGAAAATGGCCCGGTAAAGGCGGTGGACACGGCTGCTGCGGAGATGATTGCTGGCTGGCTGCCGGGCAGCTACCTGGTCAAAGCGTTCAACACCATTGGCGCGGAACACATGCTCCAACCTGACTTTAACGGTGTGCGCGCTGATATGTTCATTTGTGGCGACAATGCCGCAGCGCGGGCGACGGTAGCGACATTGGTGCGCGATATTGGCTTTGAGGCGCGCGACGCCGGCCCGCTGCGGAATGCGGCGCTGCTGGAATCGCTAGGTACGCTGTGGATTCACATGGCGACAGTAGGTGGTTTGGGGCGAAACGTGGCTTTCAAACTGCTTGAGAAGTAGGCGTGTCTGCCGGCAATGGGGGCACAATACAAAAAGCACGCCTGCCCGCGTGCTTTTTCATCCTCAGAAAATGTAGGAGCCCCAAGTAGTGAGTTTGTTTTTTACCAAATTTCGCTGTCCTCTTTCCCCTTCGTTATGATGAATAGCAAAGGTTGAAAGATTCTCACTCAAAACACTGCCCCTGACCTGATTCTGGTTCTCCGGCTAGTATTTCAGCCCTCTAAGCTACTAACCAGATTGCCCGTTGTCAGGCGAAGAGAGTATTTTGTTTACCACGAGTTAGTTATCCAGATAACGACTTATCTCCCGATAAGACCTTACCTGCCCCTGATAACCAATGGTCTCGCAGTTATCGTTTGGTAAAATAACCAGCCCATCTGCCTGGGGCGTCCTAACCTCTCGACAACAACATCTTTTGCAGATGCTTACTATCTTGAGGTACGGTGATCTTAACAGAACCAGAGGGCGACGTCATCTGATGAAAATCATCTGAAATGGTGACTTTTGTCATTTACAAACAAGATTATAACGGTTGTTATTGATGGATATGGATGCAGACAACCAGAATGATATTGCCGTTATTGGCGCCGGGGCAGCCGGGTTGATGGCGGCTATCTGGGCCGGGCGGACTGCCCCTGGCTGCCGGGTGGTGGTATTGGATGGGGCGCGTAAGTTGGGGGCCAAGATTCTGGTGGCCGGCGGCGGACGCTGCAATGTAACGCACGAACGTGTTTCGGAGACGGATTATGCCGGCGCTTCGCGCCCGGCTATTCGCAAAGTCCTGCGCCGCTTCGATGTCCCGCAAACGGTCGCCTTCTTCCGTGAGATTGGCGTCGAATTGAAGCGGGAAGAGAGTGGCAAGCTGTTTCCCGTTGACGACAGCGCCCGTACTGTGTTAGCCGCTTTGCTGTCCGCCGCCCGCCTGGCGGGCGGCACACTCTTGTACCCCCGCCGCGTGGAAACAGTGACGCAGCAGCCCGGCGGCTTTCGTCTGGCGGGGGAATGGGGCTGCCTGGATGCGCGCACCTTAATTCTGGCTCCTGGCGGCCGCAGCCTGCCCAAAAGCGGCTCCGACGGTCATGGCTACACCCTGGCCCAATCTTTGGGACACAGCCTGACGCCGCACATCTTCCCCGGACTGACGCCGCTGACGCTGCCCCACGACCATTTCATTTGCCGCCTCAGTGGTCTGGCTGCGCCGGCCACGCTAACGCTGTGGTCGAGCGCCGGGCGGCGGCTGTGCGCTTTCACCGGGTCTACCTTATGCGCTCATTTCGGATTGTCAGGCCCGGCAGTGCTGGATATGAGCCGTTATTACATTGAGGCAACGCTGGCCGATCCAGGCGCAAGCCTGACCATTAACTGGCTGCCAGAGATGACGCCAGCCACCTTTGAGCAAGCCTTGCTGGCGTTGGGACCAGTGACGCTGCTGGCTTATTTACGGGAGCGGCTGCCAGAACGGTTGGCGCGGGCGTTGTGTGCGGCGTCGGGTATGGCCCCCGTGACGCCGGCACAGCAACTAACCCGCAGCCAGCGCAAAGAACTGGTGGGGCTGGTCACACAACTGCGGCTGCCAATCGCCGGCAATAGAGGGTACAATTACGCAGAAGTGACGGCAGGCGGTGTGCCACTGGCAGAGCTGGACCTGAAGCACATGGCCTCCCGCATATGCCCCAATCTGTATTTATGTGGTGAGATTTGTGACGTGGATGGACGAATTGGTGGGTTTAACTTCCAATGGGCCTGGTCAAGCGGGTATGTTGCCGGCATTTCTGCCGGAGCGCGCTGCCGCTAATTCAAGCATCCGGCGGTGGATGTCCTGCCCGCCTGTGGCGGCGATAACGCGCGTCTATGGCGCGGCGCTATAGCCCGGCACGATAGTCAAGAACAGAGCTATTTTATGTCCCAAGCACTGACAGAAATTCTTATTATTCTGACCCTGATTCTGGTTAATGGCCTCTTTGCCATGTCGGAAATGGCGGTCGTGTCCGCGCGCAAGGTGCGGCTGCAGCAGGCAGCGGATGCCGGCAACAAAGGGGCGCGGGCCGCCCTGGAACTGGCGGCAGAGCCGACGCGCTTTCTGTCTACGGTGCAAATTGGCATTACCCTGATAGGTATTTTTGCGGGCGCGTATGGCGGCGCTTTTCTGGCGGAAGAGTTGGCCTTGTTGTTGGATCAGGTCTCCTGGCTGCAGCCTTACAGCCACAGCGTGAGTGTGGGCGGCGTGGTGTTGATCATTACGTACCTGTCGCTGGTGCTGGGTGAACTGACGCCGAAACGGCTGGCGCTGAATAATGCGGAGCGCATTGCCGGCATTATCGCGCCCCCGATGCGCCTTTTAGCCCGTATTGCAAGCCCGATTGTGCGTTTCATCAGCGCCTCCACCGATTTGATGCTGCGGCTGTTGGGTGTGGAGGACAGTGGCGAACTGCCCGTCACCGAAGAAGAGATTAAAATTATGATCGGGCAGGGCACGCAAGTGGGCGTTTTTGAACCGATTGAAGAGCAAATGGTGGGCCAGGTATTTCGCCTGAGCGACCGCACGGTCAGCGCCTTAATTACGCCGCGCCGCGAAATTGTATGGCTGGATATAGAGGATTCACCCGCCGAAATTCGGAATACTATTCTGGAAAGCGGCTATTCTCGCTATCCGGTGGCGCACGGTACCCTGGATGATGTGGCTGGGGTGGTGGCGATCAAAGATTTGCTGACGCAAAGCTGGCGCGGTCAGGAACTGGATTTGCACGCCGTGTTGCAGCCGGTGATGTTTGTGCCTGAGGGGCTGCCGGCATTTGATATGCTGGAACGATTTCGCGTTATGCGTTCGCAGATAGCTCTGGTGATTGATGAGTATGGGAGCTTGCAAGGGTTGGTGACAATCAACGACATTTTGGAAGCCATTGTGGGTGACCTGCCAGAGGCGGACGATGTGTTTGATCCCGAAGTGGTGCGGCGGGAAGATGGCTCCTGGCTGCTGGACGGAATGCTACCGGTGGATGAGTTCATGGAGTTGTTTGGGATTCGGGAAATGCCGGCAGACACCGAAGGCTACTATCAAACAGTCGGTGGCTTTGTGATGACCATGTTGGGGCGTATTCCCACAGTTGGTGACCATTTTGATTGGCAGAAACTGCACATTGAAGTGGTAGACATGGATGAGCGGCGCGTGGATAAAGTGCTGGTGATGTCTGCGGACCCCGGGGCTGATATGCCGCTGGAATAGCGCTCCAAACAATGGGACTGCTGCTGCACATCCTCGCCTTTATTGTAGGATTACTCCTGGTGGCATATACGCTGCTCTCGGCTGTGCGCACGTTTGTGCTGCCGCGCAGCGCCGCCGACATGTTGACCAATATCTTATTTCTGGCGGTGCGCTATGCTTTTGATTTGGTAGTGCGCCGGCTCCCCACGTATGCCCAAAAAGACCGTGTATTGGCTTTTTATGCTCCTATTGCCCTGCTGATGCTGCTACCTTTTTGGTTGGCGCTGGCGGCTTTGGGCTTTGCCGGCATGTATTGGGGTACGGGTGCTATGTCCTGGACAGACGCCTATTTGCTCAGCGGCTCCTCGTTGCTGACGCTGGGATTTTTCCGCGGGGACAACCTGCTCCACAATACACTGGCCTTTGTCGAAGCTACTATAGGCCTGATTCTGGTGGCTTTGCTCATCGCTTATTTGCCCACCATGTACAATGCCTTTTCAGAGCGGGAGCGAGCGGTGTTGCTGTTGGAATCCTATGCCGGCGCACCCCCTTCTGCCGTTGAGCTCATCTTGCGCGTTCATCGCAACCGTTTGCTGCAGCAGTTCGACGACTTCTGGGAAAAGTGGAGTGAATGGTTTGCGGCTATTGCCGAAAGCCATACGTCACTGGCCGCTCTCGTTTTCTTTCGTTCCCCCCAACCAGACCATTCCTGGGTCAATGCGGCGGGTGCTGTGTTGGACGCCGGGGCATTGTATCTGGCGGTGCTGGCCATGCCCTGGGATGCCCACATAGCCCTTTGCCTGCGCTCTGGCTATCTGGCGCTGCGCTCCATCGCCGATTTCTTTCAACTGGCTTACAACACCGATCCCCATTATCCCGAAGACTCCATCGCCGTATCACAGGCAGAGTTCGACGAGGTTTATGACCTGTTTGTCAGCGCGGGGGTGCCTGTAAAACCCGATCGGGAACTGGCCTGGCTGGATTTTGCCGGTTGGCGCGTTAACTACGACGCAGTGTTGTTGGCGCTGGCGGCGCTAACCCAGGCCCCGCCAGCCCGTTGGTCCGCGGATCGCGGCCAGACCTTCAACGCCAAACGCAAACGTTCTCCGCGCACCACATCATAAACATGCCCCAGACCGGATGGCAATCTATAATTGAAAATGGATGGGTTGCCAATCTGTCCTAAAGCGGTGTGCCGTAGAGCCACCAGTATTCATACCGCGGATAAGCCGCCTGCCACGATTCCGGCCACACGAATGATCCGGATTGGAAACGTGGGCGCAGTTGTTTGTCCAGCGTAGCAACCTTTTGCGAGATCTGGTCATCCAGGCGATGCGGCGGGGTCTGCAAATAGGCTGTGATGGCGGCGATCATGGCGCGTGTTTCCGCCGCAGTGGCATAATAGGTGGGGAGTTTCGCGGAAGCGTCACTGCGCGTATCGCGCAAATATTCAGTCCATTGGCGCAGCCGGGCTTCCAACTCCTTGTGCCCGCGCTGTTCGACGCGCACCACCCATTCATTTGTGGCCGCCTCGAACTGCGCTATAGCCGCCCGCAGCCTCTCCTGGTCTGCAGAACTCAGCAGAGTGTGCAGCGCTGACAGCCGGTGCTGCCGCATCAGGTATCCTCCCAGCGTCAGACGAGGCATATCGGCGTGGCTCATAGGCCAGAACAGGACGTCGCTGCGGATGTAGCTGCTCATTTCGGCGGCCATTTCGGCCAGGATCAGTAAATCATTTCGTAGTCTTTCTTGATCTTCAACCATTTCTCATCCTGTGAGGTAACGGCTCAGCCCCTCTGGAAATGAAAATCAGGATCTGGCGGGCTTCGCGGATTTCTGGAGTAATCAGGGAGAAGTTGTCGTCAGGCTCCTTCGGAGCGCAGCCGGTGGAGCTAAGGGCCCATCCACAAATCAGTTCCCATTCTTGTGTGCCTGGGGCAGCATTTGTGGATGGGCTGACAAGTGACCTGGTTCTGTGAAAAACGGGAAGTTATTCTTAGACGGTCACTAAGAATCTCGGAGAATCCCTTTGCAGGGGGCATCCGGTACGACCCGGCTCATGCCAAAACCGTGTTAAATGAAAATTAGGGTACAGATGGCGCGAATTTCGGTCATCATCTCCGCGCTTCCGCGGGAAACAGAAGTATAATAAGGTCGCTAATCTTTTCTGGCAAATGGCGCAAAGGAGAAAAGTATGGACCCCATCAGGCGCGCGACGATCCTGAGGTTGGGATCAACCGCATATGAAAATGGCCTGGATTCGTTCAACGGCGAATTGCATCAGGATGAGTCAGGGCGCTGGCATGTGGGCAAGCGCAGTTTGGAAGCCTGGCTGCAGGCTCACGCTGGCGAAGAGGTGATGCTGGTGTTAGGCTCGCTGGCGGATGATCGCCCGATGCAGACGCGCACCTGCCTCACCTGCGGGCGAGATTATACGGGGTTGGAATGCCCAACCTGCCGCGCCAACCGCATTCGGCTGCGGGGTCGTCCGTGAAAGGCGGATATGATCAGGACGTGTGCCGCTGCGGCGGTGCGCTGCGGTGGTGCGCTGCAGCGCATGTAAAGATGATGCTGCGCCTGGCGACGTTGAACCAAGAGGGTGGGCAGGTGGCTAATCTGCCCGTACAGTTGCCAACTTGACCTGCTGGCTATTCTCAGGATAGGTATACACGTGAAGCGTTCTGGCTACTTTCTTGTTTTGCTGATGGTTTTTCTTGGTCTGGCCGTGCCGGCACGAGCGCAGAGCGGCACGGTTTCGATTGAGCAGTTGACGATTGATTTATGGCCTGATTTCGATCAGCCGTCGGTGCTGGTGCTGTTGACGGGGAAATTGCCGGCATCTACGCCCCTGCCCGCTGCTGTCACCGTTTCTGTGCCGGCAGCGGCCACTCTGAACGCCGTGGCCCGGGTAACTGCCGATGGCACGATGATTGATGACGTGCAATATACGCTGGACACCGCAGCGCAGACGCTGTCTATCACCCTGCCCGATTTGAGCTTTCGCGTCGAGTATTATGAGCCCTATGAGCGGAATGAGCTGGAGCGGCAGTTCACCTTTGCCTGGCAGACGCCCACGCCGGTGCAGCAGTTGTTGGTGAGTGTACAGCAGCCCGCAGCGGCTACAGCTATGACGGTGTCGCCATCCCCTGTTTCGGTGACGCCGGGCAATAATGGGCTGCAATATCATAATATGCCGGCAACCAGCCTGCCCGCCAACCAACTGTACACGCTGGACGTCAACTACACCATGTCCAGTTCTGCCCTGACGACCAGCCTGGTAGAGGCTCCGGTCCCGACCGGCATACCGTCTGAACTGCTGCCGGATGCCGGCAGCAGCAGCAGTAGTAGTAATTCCACATTGCTGCTGGTAGGCGCTGCTGGCATGGGTATGCTGGTGGTGGGGAGCGTGGTGTGGCTGGTTTTGAACCGCGACGCCCTGCGCGCAGCGCCACAAACGCCGCGAAGAAGCGCTATGAGACAGAGCCGCCGCCAGACCTCCCCCACGACCAGACGTTCCTCGCCGCCCTCCCCACCGGCAGAATCTGCTACTCCCCCTTCTGGGGGGGGCGCTCTCTTTTGTCACAACTGCGGCCAGCCCAGTCAGGCCGAGGATCGGTTTTGCCGCTACTGTGGCACAGAACTAAAACGGTAGGGGTTATTCCCCTCATTTCGCCCATCGAAAACCCCGGTTGGGGTGCGTGCGCGCCGAAAAGTATCATAAAAGTGAAAGTCGTCCTCGCCGCCGGCAAGGATGACACC
>CAZDSN010000107.1:0-9575 GCA_964507675.1 uncultured Ardenticatenaceae bacterium
GGAAGAAATTGCGGCCAACCTTGAGCGAGCAGAGCAATCTATCCAGGCAGCCAAGGAATTAGTCAGCAAAGGTTACTATGATTTTGCGGCCTCACGCGCGTATTATGCAGGCTTTTATGGAGCTACCGCGGTTTTGCTCAACGAGGGTCTGGATTTCAGCAAACACAGTGGGGTCATTGCTTCGATTCACCGACAGTTTGTCAGGACGGGAAAATTAAGTAAGGAACAAGGCAAGGATTTGAACTGGCTTTTTGAAATACGTAACGTAGGGGATTACGGAGGCACAGCGCACGTGTCTCGTCTACAAGCGCAGCAGGCTATTGAGGCCGCAGAGGGCTTCTTAATGGCTATCAAGTCCCTGCTCACAGGATAAAAAGCTCACGCCACTTCGATAATGGCCCAGAGGAATTGGCCGAAGGGGCTACCCTGAGGATCGAGTAGACGCCAGTCGCTGCGGTAGATGCCAGGGGTAGTGGGAGCAGTGAGTTCCAGGGAAATTTCGACCGACTCCTCAGGAGGGACAAGGGGGAGGGGGCGCAGCAGCACGTCGGTCATGGGCGTGCCGGCAGCAAAGCTGACAGCAAACCCAGGCTCCCAGGTCGTGTTGCCACTGTTAAGCACCCGCCACGTCTTGGTAAACGTTTGCCCAGGCGACATTTTCATGCCATCGGGGATGGTCACGTCTTCCTGAAAAATGACTTCATTGATGGCTGGGGTGATTTTCACAATAGTGAAAAAAAAGTCGCCAAAGGGCTGCCCGGTGGGGTCCGCCAGCATCCAATCGCTGCGGTAAAGACCAGGAATGGCGGGGGCGCGACAGGTGACAGAAATCTCCGCCTGGTCGCCAGGGGCGGTGATGGGCACGGGGTGGCTGATACCGTCCAACAGGTCGTTGGCATGATGCACAAGTTCGCCGCCCGCTCTCCAGGTGCGGTCGCCGTTGTTGCGCACTTTCCAGGTTTTGACAAATTGGGAGCCGGCCACAATCAGGCTGTTGTCGGGAATGGTGACATCGTCCAGGTAGATGCTGTTGAAGCTACCTGTCTCTGCTGGTTCGGGCACAGTGACGGCTACCGGGCACGTGTCGCCAAAGGGGTTGCCTGCCGGATCGTGCAGCCGCCACCTGGCGCGATAGCTGCCAGCGTTGTTGGGGGTTCTTAGCGGAATAGTCAAGTCGGCGGTTTGTCCGGGAGCTAAATCGGGCAAGGGATGCGTGCGCTGCGTCGTCATGGCCCGGCCGCTAACCAGACGCAGGGTACAATTTTGGTCCCAACTCAGATCGCCGCTGTTTTGCACGCGCCAGGTCTTGTGGAAAGAAACGTTGGCGTCTACCACCCCACTATCCCGCACAGCCACGTCCTCTACCAGACGCGCCCCATATTCCCGCGTGGGCCGCTGCCGTCGCCCGCCGCCGCCGGGCTGCGTACCCTGACTCTCATCTTCGCCAGGGAGAACGACCAGCGCGGGATTGTCCGGCGCCGTGAAGGTTTGCGTCAGGGTCCAGTCCGTCACCGGTTGGATCAATTTCTGCGCTCGATCGGCAATGCCGCCATAGCCTGCGCCTAAATACCAGATGGCTGTACCCAACACCTCCGGATATTGGGCGTACATCTCGGCAACTTCTTTGATGTGAACCAACGCCGCATGGACATCAGGCACATTGTTGTACTCCCAGCCCCATTCGGTGATCAAGACCTTTGGCCGGGCAATGCTGTGCTTATCGGCGGCGCGGAACAGCCATTTGAAACCGCCCACCAGGAAGCCCCGTTCACGCCAGATGTCGTCAATACGATAGCTGTATTCGTGCAGCGCAACGCCCAGTTGATCAGGATGCTCTGCGCATAGCTCCAGGTATTGCAGCATCCCATCCGTCTCCCATGCACCCTGGCTGACGTCTGGCGTGCCGGCAGCAAAGCCAAAAGCTGCATACCTGTGTCCCTCTGCCAGCGCAAGCTGAGCTGTGTGCCAGGCAAACTTACCCAACCAATCGCACCAGGCTACTTCTTTGCGCACTTCGTTAATCGTCTCTACCCAGGTGATAGCCGGGTCGAGGTTGGGAGGAAAGTGGGGTTTGTGCAAATTCCAATGCGCTACGGCTGCCGCTTCTGGCTCCAGTTCATATCGGGGAATATCAAAATGGTTGTCCCCATCTAACTGCCCCGAACGGCGAAAAACCGCCACATGGGGCACATCAATCCCTTGCGCCCGGTTCTGGCGGACGATGTCTTGCGCTTCGTCCAGGCCGCGCATGGAGTCCGCCGTCTTGATGAAAAAGGGAATACGCTTCTCATTCAGGCGCTTCATCCAGTCGCCAATGCCTGTAGGGTTTCCGCCTTCAGCCAGGTGAAATCCGATCTTGTTAAATGCAGTGGCCATCAGGGTTGCTCCTTCTGCGCAGCACGTCTATGCGGATGGTTTCGGCGCGCCTAAGCGCCCTCTTGTTGTCAGACTGCGGTGTCTACCGCAGGCAATGAAACACCACAACGCGTCTCAACGATCTGGCTCCGGATCGCCAAAATCAAACGGGTCATCAAAATCAAGATCATCCACGTTCAATTTGCCAAACTCAAACGTTTCAAACCGTCTATCCGTCAGCCGGATGATGCCGCCGGTCTCCTCCACGTCCCGATAGTCCACTACCAGCATGTCGCCGGTCAGGTCTCTATCATCCCCGACGGGCAACGTCCGCCGGTCAGCCAGGACGCGGGCAATAAACGCGCCCCCCACAAAGCCAAACAGATGCATTTGCCAGGAGACGCCCATGATCAAGGGAAAGACCCCCCAGATGAAGCTGCCATACAGCAAAATGACAATCAAGGCGCTGCTCATGGCCACCAGACTGCGTTCGTAAACGGCGCGCAGCAGTAAGAAACCAAAGTATCCAAAGACGATGCCGCTGGCCCCGATGTGGATGGAATCTGACGCCCCCAGGAGCCAGGTCCCCAGGCCGCTGCTAATCATCACCGCCAGCGTGACGACAACGTAATCTCCCAAGCCGCGCACCAGGATAAGCCAGCCCAGGAAAGCAAAGGGGATACTGTTGGCTGCCAGATGGGCGAAATTAGCGTGCAGAAAGGGGGCGAACAAAATGCCCCACAAACCAGACAGATGGCGTGGCCAGACGCCAAACTGGTCTAAGCCGCTGCGGAAGAAGAGGCTATCCACCGCCTCTACCAGCCACATAAGCAGCAGCAAACTACCAACAATGGCAACTTGTAGGGCAAAGCTACGGGCAACACGGCGGGGCCAGGTTGGCTCTTGCATGATTCTATTGTATGGGTTACGCCCAATCAGGCAACTAATGTGATCGAGCCAGACGGGATTATGCGCATTGCTCCCCTTTATGCCCTCTGGTAAGATTCGTAAGCAGGCACAGACCTACACTCTGTACCAGATTTGACAGTAAAGTTCAAAGATCAGCGGCAGCGGAGCGCCTATGGAAGCAATCCAGTCATTCGCCAAGCGCGTTATAGACAATGTGGAAAATGTGATCATCGGCAAGCGCAGCGTCATTGAGATGTTAATGGTGGCAGCTTTGTGTGAAGGTCACGTGTTGCTGGAAGATGTGCCTGGCGTTGGCAAAACCATGATGGCCCGCGCCCTGGCTACTTCGTTGGGCGTACGCTTCAAACGGCTGCAATGCACGCCCGACTTGCTGCCCAACGACATTACGGGCGTTTCCATTTTTAACCAGCAGACACGGGAATTCAACTTTATCCCTGGCCCCGCTTTCACCAATATCCTGCTGGCGGACGAGATTAACCGGGCCACACCGCGCACACAGTCGGCGCTGCTAGAAAGCATGGGCGAGCGGCAAATCACCGTTGATGGCGTCACCCATACCCTGGATCGTCCTTTTTTCGTTCTGGCCACCCAGAATCCCATTGAATACGAAGGGACTTTCCCCCTGCCCGAAGCCCAACTCGATCGCTTTTTTATGAAGGTGAGCCTGGGGTATCTGGATGAAGAGACGGAGAGCCAGATGCTGCTCAACCTGGGACGGGAACACCCTATTGAACGGCTGCAACCGGTGGTGACTGGGGAGGAACTGCCGGCATTAGCCCGCAGCGTATGGGATGTGCACGTAGACGACACTGTGCGCCGTTACATTGTGCGCCTGGTAGCCGCTACTCGCCAACACAAAGACATGATTGTGGGCGCCAGTCCCCGTGGCAGCCACGCTTTGTATCGCGGCAGCCAGGCGTACGCCGCGGTGCAAGGGCGCGATTACGTTCTGCCGGACGATGTGAAGAAATTAGCGCCGCGCATCCTGTCGCATCGCTGTTTGCTCCATCCGGAAAGCGCCCTGCGCGGCATCCAGATCGGCGACATCTTGCAGCGCCTCATCAAAGAAACGCCGCTGGAACTGGAAGGGTGAGGCGCTGGCGGCCAGCCTATGCTTTACTTGATCCTGCTTTTTCTGGCGATTGCCATCCTGCTGCGCATAGACTTCGTGTTCTACATCGTCTATGTTTGCCTGGGCGTCTACGCCTGGAGCCGTTGGTTTCCCAATCATGCGCTGCGCCATCTGCACATCCAGCGGCAGTATAATGACCACGCCTTTCTGGGGGAAACGGTCACGGTGCAGTTATCGTTGGAAAACAGCAGCCGTCTGTCGCTGCCCTGGCTGCAACTGACAGAAAGCGTGCCATTGGGCTTACGCAAGGGCATGAGAACGCAGCAGGCGCTTTCTCTGCGCGGGCGGGAAACCAGAGAACTGCAATATATGGTGCAGGCGTACCGGCGGGGGTATTATCAGTTAGGCCCGCTGTATTTGCAGTGGGGGGACCTGTTTGGGTTTGCCAGTCAAGAAGCCACCATACCGGCCTCCTACCTCACCATCTATCCCAAAATAATGCCTCTCACCCAACTGGGACTCCCCTCTCGTCTCCCTTTTGGCGCGCTACGCAGCCACCAACGCCTTTTTGAAGACCCGGCCCGCCCCATGGGCGTCCGCCCGTACCGTTCCGGCGATTCCCTCCGCTTTATTAACTGGAAAGTCAGCGCCAACAAGGAATCGCTGCTGGTCAAGACGCTGGAGCCGGCTATTTCGCTGCAAGCCACCTTACTGCTGAATCTGAACGTCAATGATTATGAGCGGCACGACCGCTACTATGGCCCGGAATGGAGCATTGAGATTGCCGCCTCGTTGGCCGCCCACCTGGTCGAGAAGCGGCAGGCGGTGGGGTTAGTGACCAATGGGGCCGATCCCCTACAAAGTCGCGGCAAAGCCAGCGCCCCGACCTTTGATCAGGAAAGCGGTCGCCTCCTTCTGCAAACAGAAACCCCTACCAACCCCACCTGGCATCTGGGGCACCCACTGGGGCCGGCAGCGCACCTTATGCCGCCGGCCATACCGCCCCATCCAGGGCGCGCCCACCTGATGAAACTTCTGGAACTGATGGCCCGCGTGGAAGCCGATGACACCACCTACTTTCCCTTATGGGTTCCCCGCGCCTGCCTCGGTCTGAGTTGGGGGGCAACCATTCTGGTTATTACGCCGCGCGGCGACCTGGAAACGTGCCAGGCGCTGCATCGTCTGGCCCGCAGCGGCTATAATCCTGTGTTGATCCTGGCGCAGCGGCAGCCATCGTTTGGGCAGGTAAGCGAACGCGCCCGCCGCCTCGGATTTCCGGCCTACGAGGTTACCAACCAGGCAGAACTACACCACATTTCATAAGGATCGCAAATGATACGTCCCAAGATAGCGCTCGTACTTGGCGGCGGCGGCAGCCGTGGGCTGGCCCACGTCGGAGTGCTGCAAGTGCTGCAGCGGGAACAAATCCCCATTGATTTAATCGTTGGAACCAGCATGGGCGGGATCGTCGGGGTGGCGTTTGCCCTGGGCATGTCGCCGCAAGAGATAGGCCAGAGTCTCCAACTGGCTATGTCGCTCAGTTATCCCAAAGCGACCGTCCTGCGCGACTTTAAGCTGTTCTCTGCCCGCGCCAGGCAAGATCGTTTTGGCTTGCAGCTCAAGCTGGCGTTAGGCGACAAGAATTTCAGCGACCTGCGTATTCCCACAACCCTGATGGCCGTAGACATGATCAGCGGCAAAGAAGTGATGCTGCGGGAGGGGGCTTTATTGCCGGCATTATTAGCCACCAGCGCTGTGCCCGGCCTTTTCCCCCCTGTGGTGATGGGCCGCCACCAACTCGCCGACGGCGGCGTCATTGACAGCCTGGCCACGCACATCGCCTATGCGCAGGGTGCGGATAAAGTGATTGCCGTTGACGTCCACCCGGTGCTGGCGCTGGAAGATCCATGGCATGACCCGGTCAGCGCCATCGTCGGCTTCCAACTCCCCATTCTTTCCATAACCGGCGGCGACGAACTGCTGCGCGGCCCCAGCCTGCTGCAGGCCATGTGGCGCTCCGTGCGCATCATGACCTGGCATCTGCACCAACAGCGGCTGCTGGACCACCCGCCGCACATTCTGCTGCGACCAGACATTACCAAAATTGGTTCGCTCGACTTTAAGGATATGGCGGCCCCCATTCAAGCGGGTGTGGTGGAAACAGAACGGCAGTTGCCGCAGCTGCGGCAGTTGCTGGCCGAAGTTCATTCCGAAACGTAATTGTGCGCCCCCAGCGCCACCACATCCTGGCGCGCCAAGCGCGCCGCTAACGCTCGCCCCTTGTCTGTCAGCAGAAATGTGCCGGCAGGGAATTTGTGGTTGGCCTGCAGCAAGCGCCGCTGCTGCAACCGGGCAACTGTGCTGGCAGCCACCGTTTCCCATACGCCAGTGGGCGCATGCAGCCGGTACACCTTTGTTCCATCCAGATAACGATGGGATTTCAGCGCCCACCCCTGCCCCAAAGCGCACAAAATACGCTTCTGTTCACTGCCCAGCCGTAACACGCTCACCCCAGTTGGTCTACGTACTGCTGCAGGTCTCGCTGCCGGATTTTCTCGTATTGGTCAGGAATAATCTCGGCCATCTCCGCTTCCGTCAGACGCACGCGCAAAATATCCAGCGCGTCTTCCGGGTTCTGCCCATAGGTCAGCTTCTTCTTGCCATTTTTCATTTGGAAGAGGTACATGTAATGGGGGTTGCGAAAACTGCTCATACAGGTCTCCTGCTAGGCTTTAGTCAGGGCGCTCATCAGGTCCGTGCTCAGGTTGCGCTCCTGCCACTCTAACAGACCTTCGTTCACTTCGTCGTCATATTTGCCGGCCAACAACTCCCGATAAAACTGGTAATTGACCCCCTTCACCTTCTCGTCATCCGGGAAGCGATGATAATTCTCTTTGGACATCAGGCTCTTCCCCTCAGCAATTAACTGGTAACCCAGCGCCGAACCTGGATAGGGCGCGTAAAAGGAGATGGAGGGGAACACGCGCCGCATGGACTTCAACATGCGCATGGTTTTGAAGGCATCCTCCGGGTTTTCGCCAGGAATACCCAGCATAATGTTGGCCCAGAACTTGGGCGCCTTGCGCCCCACCGCTTCCATTTCGTCGCCAATCCGGTTGAGCATCTCAATGGCAAAGTAGTTGTCTTCCTCGGTGCATTCCTTGTTGAGCAGGCGCAAAATACGGTCGCTGCCGGATTCAAAGCCAATAGAAACGGTGTCCCAATTCGTCTCCCACAACAGCGCTTCAAACAAGTCCGGCCACTGCCGCACAGTGTCCGAACGCCCGGCCGCCCAATAAGGCCATACCTTGTTAGCCCGCTTAGGGTATTTCTCGATCCATTCCTTCAACCAGCTTGGATTCTGGAAAAACATGGAGTCGTGGATGACCATGGAGCCAATTGGCCCATGCGTTTCATCCAGATAGTTCAACTCATCAATCACCATGTCCACCGGCCGGCGGCCCATGTTGGGAATGTAAGACGCCTCGTTGCAAAAAACGCACTGCCAGGGGCACACGCGGCTGGTCAAAATGGTAACTACAGGCGCTGGCCCCCAGCCGCACTCTGGTTCCAACGGCCAGTGAAAACCCTTCTTGAGCTTGCGGCTGGCCGGCTGCGGCCACAAAGTGCGATCAATCATCGGCCATTCAGCCATGGAGCGGCTGCCCTGCCCTAACACCAGACGCGGAAAGCGGTCGGGATCGCGCACCAGGTCCAGGATGACGCCTTCACCAGGTCCCTGACACACCTTGTCAAATTCGGTCACTGCCAGCATCTCATCCGGGGCTACGGTGGCATGCATCCCACCCGTGAGGATTTTGGCCTGCGGATTCAACTCCTTAAAAATCTGAGCTGACCTGAGGGCCACGGGATAGGTGTAGCTGCGTACATTCATCAGCAGCATGTCATACCCCTTGATTTGTCGCGCTAACTGCTCCCAACTACTGACGGCGCGTGTGGAGGCCAGGTCAGTCATGATCCCATTTTGGTGCATGATGGTACGCAGCAGTCCCAGGCCATGATCCTGCCACTGCTCGTGCGGCCCGGCCGGATTGACCAGGTCGCCCAGGTCGCCCAGGTCTAACCAGAGTATTTTGGATTTCTCGCTGTTTTCCTTACGCCAAAGTCGTTGAAACACAGTTCATTCCTCTATCGCGCACGGCGCTTGTTGCACATCAAGAAAATAATCCGGTAATCTCGCTTCCTTCGTAGGGAAGGGGGTTGGGGGTCTCTGCCCTGTATACCGAATTATTTTCTTAAACCGCAAGTACCGCCCTTAGGCGCTTCTAGCCAGGCGCTTCTAGTGTTCTGTCAGCCGTGATTTGATAGATTGGTTCAATCTCTCAGATTGAACCAATCTAATCCATCATTTTACGCTTGACGGGACACTAGCTAGGCGCTTCTAGCGCCCCTTACCTGAGGCGCTGCCGGCTCATGAAGCCCGTATGCAGATCGTGATAATGCTCAATCCGCTCTTCCCCAAAACGCCAGCACAAATAGACTTCGCGGCCATCAATCTCCGCCAGGAAATCCAGTAGACCGACGTTGAGGTCTTTAACCTGGCAGCCATAGGCGCGAATCCGCGCCAGTAGTTGTTCAATCGCCATGAAATCCTGGACCATGGCGGAGGCTGCCGGGCTGCCCATATTGCTGTTCATGTCATCTAAAATGGCGCCTATCTGGTGGCGGGACCCCACAATTTTGGCTCGTCGTTCCAGTAAGGCCGCCATCAGGGGCCTTATTTCTGGCAGGAGCGCGTTGGCTTCATCTACCGTAAAATAACGCATGTTATGTTTCACCCCTAGAAACAAACAGGACGAAACACCTGGCGCGCGCCAGACGTCCCGTCCTCACTTGTCAGGCCGCGCTGATTAGTGACAGTTGCAGCCGCCAGCCGCCGAAGCTGCGCCAGCGCTATCTTTGGTCTTAAATGATGTGCCACAGCCGCAGCTAGAAACGGCGTTCGGGTTTTCAATGCGGAAGCCGCCCCCCATGAGACTGTCTTCGTAGTCAACCGTAGCCCCAGTCAGGTACATCATGCTGGTGGGGTCCACGAATAATTTCACGCCGTCGTTGTCAAAAACGTGGTCATAGGGACGGGGTTCCGCTTCTAAAGCCATGCCATATTGCATGCCGGAGCAACCGCCGCCCGCCACAAATACGCGCAAACCATAATCGGGCACGTTTTTCTGCACCAGCAGTTTACGCACCATATCAC
>CAZDSN010000108.1:0-9548 GCA_964507675.1 uncultured Ardenticatenaceae bacterium
CCCATAACTGCGCCCCCTTCCGCTCCAATCGGGGCCACAGCCAGAAAAAGAAGGTCGCGCCAGATAGCAGACCCAGCCCTATCCCTAACAGAAATGAAAGCAAGTCAAGTCGCCACATGCCGGACATTATCTTAACACGCTCGCGCTGACTTGTCACAACCAAAAAGCGGTGGGCCTCTGGAGAAGCCCACCGCCTTCATCATCAGGTTAATGGCGCAAGGCCATTAACACGGTTCACGATTAGATTTGTTGACGACGACGCATCACCTGGTAAGCACCAAAGCCCAGGGCCAGCAGTGCAGCCAACAGCAGCGGCAGGAACGAGGTCGTGCCGGCATCGCCGCCGAAGCCGCTCAAGGAGACGTCCGTGGGTTCCTCAATCGTGACGGTAGCCGTAGCCGAAGCCGTCGCTGATATTGCGTCATCCACATAAGCCGTCCAGGTGGCCGTGTTGGTGGTGTCTTCCATAGCCATCGCCGACAGTTCCAGACCCAGGTCTACGGTGCTGGCACTGGCGCCTGGCTCCAAATCGTAGGCGACACCCGTCAGGGCAACGCCCAGAGTCGGATCAGACACATCGTGCAGCGGCAGCGTTACGTTGCCTGTGTTGGTTACGGTGATGCAGTAGTATACGGTTGTGTCCATCGGTACTTCAATGCTGGACGTATCCGCACACACATCCGCTTCTGTACCTACTGTCTTGGTCAGGCTGATGGCCGGCATAGGCGGCACAACTTCCGCCACGTAAACGGTCGCCGAAGCTTCCGCCGACGCAGTGATCATGTCATCCACATAAGCCGTCCAGGTAGCTGTATTCGTGGTCGTAACCAGGATATTAGCGCTGATTTCCAGGCCAGCATCCACGGTAGACACACTGCCGCCAGGCGTCAAATCATAGGCAAAGCCCGTGAAGATGTCGCCTAGTTCACTGTCTGTCAGGTCATGCAGCGGCAAGGTCACGTCACCGGTGTTGGTCACCGTGTAGCAGTAGTACACATCTGTACCTGGTTCCACAGTGATTTCACTTCCAGTCGCGCAAACGCCGGCTGCCGTACCAACCGTCTTCGCCAGGGAGATAGCCGGATTCACCACGTTGACCGTCGCCGAAGCTTCTGCCGACGCGGACAACCCCGCGCTGTCGTAAGCGGTCCAGGTAGCCGTGTTCATGGTTGTGACCATGATATTGGCGCTGATTTCCAGGCCAGCATCCACGGTGGAGACGCTTGCGCCAGGCATCAAGTCATAGGCAAAGCCGATGAAGATGTCGCCCAGTTCGCTGTCTGTCAGGTCATGCATGGGCAGGGTCACGTCGCCCGTGTTGGTTACCGTGTAGCAGTAATACACGTCTGTGCCCGCCACCACGTCAATCATGTCCGTAGTCGCGCAGACGCCTGCTTCCGTGCCTACCGTCTTTACCAGACTGATGGCCGGCATCGGCGGAATTTCCTCAATGGTCAAAGTAACCGGGACAACCACCAGGTCAGTGCCGTTGCCTGGACCAGGATCGGGATCGTTGCTGCTGATGCACAGGTTACCCGTGTACTCGCCAACAGCCAGACCCGTCGAGTCAAAGGTTACGGCAACTTCCGTAGCTGCGCCAGCAGCAGTTGTGCCCATAGCCGGATCCACGCTTAACCACGGGATGTCCGCCAGGTTGCTGCACGCTGCCGGTTCAACCGCCGTGTCGCCCGTCACGTTCATGACGATGTGCATGCCGGGGAAGCCAATGTCGCCGGTGGGCGCTGGCTCAGGTAAGCCGCAGTCCGCCGCCGCCAGGTAGCTGGGCGCCGTCTGACCGTCGGGGTTAGAGCCAATGAAGAAGGAGTGCCCGTCTGTCTGGCCGTCTGGCGTGAAGACTTCCACCACCAGCACCGAGCCAGCCGGAGCTATGCCGTTCACGGCCACTGTTTCCACAGTAAAAGCCTGATCAGCCACGATGACGTCCGCCGAACCGATGGGCGTCAGGTTACCAAAGGTCAACGGGGCAGCCGGGTTAATCTTGGTGTACAGATTAATGGACACAGGTTGGCCTGCGCCGCCGCCAGAAGCCGCCTGCTCAACGCCAAACTCAACTTCCAGGACTTCCAGACCATTGGTCAGGCCAAAGCTGTCCAGGTCGAATTCACGCAGGTAGCTGTTGTCAGTGTGCAGACCGCCCGCATTGCAGGACACAGAGTTGAACTGCACGATGTTCTGCGTAGCGGAGTGGGTAATGGTCACCAGGTCTTCGGGCGTCGCCGCGCGTTCTGGGGTCACCACCCGGCCCGCGCCGCTGCCTGCCGGCTGCAAGTCCGCGTCACCAATCGTCACCCGCGCCACCGTCGTCCCACTGGTCGCGTTGGCAGACGGGAAGATTGGACGGAACAGACCGCCAGTGGCGATATTTTCCTCGTCAATCATCCAATCCAGGTCCGTGACGCCAGTGTTATTGATCGTGAGCGTCTGCGCCGTAACAGTGTCTGTATATTGCACACTGCTCAGGCTGAGCGGGTCCACGTCAATGTTGGGCTCGTCTACAACTTCCAGAGCCAATGGCACAATCACCAATGGCGTATCCGGGTCGTTGCTGGCGACGCACAAATTGCCGTTGTACATGCCGGCGCTCAGGCCAGTGGAGTCGAAAGTAACATCTACGGTCGTGGTTCCACCAGGCGGGGTCAGGCCGTTATCCGGGAAGACGCTCGCCCATGAAATGTCTGCCGGGGCATCGCAGGTGGCTGCCGCCGCCGCCAGACTCATGTCGTCGTAGTAGACAACCGAGGCTGCGTTGGCGTACAGGTCCACCGCGCCAATGTTCAGGGCGCCGCCGCCGCTGTTTTCGTCCGTCCACGTGCCGGAGTAGAGCACCGCGTTGTTGTAGAAGAAGGTCTGCGTGTCGTTGTCCAGGTCAATTTCTACCCGGACTTCTACCCACTGACCCTTAATGAGCGGCAGCGTGCCGCCGCTGAGGCCGTCATTGGACACGATGTTCGCCGCGCCCTGGAACTGCACCTGGGTTGACCAGTTGTTGGTTGCGCCCGCATCATCATACTGGTTCAGCAGGATGAAGTAGGAGTTACCTGTGAAGTCGGTCGGGACGTACTGCCAGGCGGTGTAGTTCCATACGCCGCTGGTGTAGCCGCTGTACTCGTGCACCAGGTCAGAAGCGCCCAGGATAGCCACTGAGTTGGGCGTGCTGAGCGCCTGCGCGTCGCTGGTAGAAGCTCCACCCGCCGGATCGTTGAACCAACCTTTCCAGCCGCCTACGCCATGCAGCGGGCTGTTGGACGGATAGCTGTCGAAGTTATCGCTCCAACCACCTCCCAACGTCACGCCGGCATCTTCATAGACGTTCCAGGTCAGATCAGCCGTACCGTTGTTGTTGATGTCCATAGGTACGGTGTTGGTCGTGTCTGGCCCTTGCGAACTGCTCAGGTTGGCCGGGGTGACCTCAATGTCTGGCGACACTTCGGTATTGACCACGGCCACCGGCAGATGCGCTTCGGGCACACCGCCGCCGCCGCCGCCGCCGTACTCAATGTTCAGCGTCCATTCCATAAACGTGCCGGTATCGCCGCCGGCGCTGTCGCCCATGCACAACATCCACATACCAGAAGCGTTCTCACCCATAAAGTCGGCGAAGCTGCTGTGACCAGCCACCGCGCCGGGGTTCGGGTAATAGTCGCAGCGACCATCGGTGGTGCAGATGAGGTCGTTGGTGCCAATGGTGTTGCCCATGGTTTCGGCGTCGTCCAGAGAGGCGTCGTCGAAGAGCAGGGCCGCGCCATCCAGGTTAGAACTGTCGCCGCAGCAGCCTGTACCATCGTCCACAGGTTCCACGTAGCCAGGCCGGCTGTACACACCCAGCACGCTGCCATCGGGGCTTTGCAGCTTGGTGACCACATCGCCAATCCAGGTGTGGGTAGCGCTCAGGGACAGAGTGACATTACTTACCAACGCACCAGCGGGAATGCTGGAGGCGTCAATGGTGTCACAGGCCATGCTGCCAAAGGAGCCATCATAGCCATCATCGGGAATCGCCGTGTTCGGGGTGGAGGTGTCGCTGAAGCTGCCACCGCCGCCGCCGCTCACACTCCCTTCCAGGATGAACGGGAAGCCCTGCTGCGTCAGGGTGCCGCCGTCATTGGCCGGTCCCCAGGTGCCCGTGTATTGCAACGCATTACCCGTGGTCGTCTGACCATCAATGGTAACAGGCGGCGCCCACGGGCCGCTGGCCAGACTACCGTCTGCCTGCCAGTCCAGCCAGTAAGTACCCGCCGGCAGTGATACACCCGCTGAAGCCACATTGGCGAACACCGGCCGGGCAGTGGTGCCCTGTGTGGTTTCACTGACGCGGTACATGTTGGCCCAGGTGGTGCCAACCAGGCGGTTGGTGACCGTGTCGCCAAACACCACGCTGCTGCCAGGGTTGTCTGGCGGGCCGTCCCAAATCTGGTAGTTAACGGCCGTGAACGGGGATGGGTTGGTTGGCGAGTTGGTCTGGTAGGCAAAGAACGTGATCTGGTCAATGTCCCAGCCTGCCGGATCGGCAATAGTGAAATCGTCCGCAACCCGGTTGCCGGCAATCACCTGATGTCCAAAGCCCAGCGTGGTCATCAACAAGGTGGAGCTTTGCAGCACGCTTTCGTCCGCGCCGCCCGCGCCACAACCGGCGCAGTTGACCAGCGGGCCATTGTCATACAACACATCTTGCGGGGTTACATAGTCGCTCAGAACCGGCGCATTGCCCACTGGCGCCGAGGCCCCTGCTTTCGTCACGCTTTCCGCCGCCGCCGCCGGATCGCCGCCCGTCAACACGGGACGATAACGCGGCAGAGGAGGCTCATCCATGGTCAGGATAACGTTGGCGAATGCCCATGTGTCTGGCGTCAGGCCAGAAGAATCGGCCGTAATCATCAGTTCCTGGGTTTCGCCAGCCAGTAGAGTGAAGTTCGCCGGCTCGATGGTCAGCGGGAAAGCGCCAATCGAGGTCGCCGTCCAGGAGCCATCTACAGTCGCTTCCACCGTGCGCGTCCAGGAGCAGGTGCCAATACACTCCGAATGCGCCATGCTGGCAATGTTCAGGGTGCGCGGGTCGCCGCCCAGGTTGGGATTGGCATTGGTGAAGTTTTCAATGGTTTCGTTCAGGATCAGGCCAGCCTGCGCCGCCCAGTCTACCTGAACCCGGCCAGCGCCCATGTCAAACGGGTCAGCCGGCGTGACGTTGTCTTCTTTCGTCGGACCAACATACACCGAGGTGGTCATCAAGGCAGATTGAATCTGCGAGGGCGACCAGTCCGGGTACAGAGACCGCAGCAGCAAGCCCGTGCCGGCATTGTGCGGGCTGGACATGGATGTACCGCTGAGGAAATCAAACTCGTCTTCGCCGTCCGGAGGCACCAGGGCGTCGGCGACTGCCGCGTAGATGTCCACGCCCGGAGCCATCACGTCGGGGATGATGGTGTCAAAGGTGGTATTCGGACCACGCGAACTGAAGCCCGCGGTGTGGTCCGCATTCGCCCCATCAACCACGCGCACCGCTTCCGGAATCGTGACCGTGTGCCCGGCGCCGCCGGCTATCCACGCTTTCAGCGTCACGCCATCCGCGTAGCCGACGTGGGCTGCCGGCAGGAAGTGCGGGTCAGCGTTCGTAGATTCGCCATCGGCAGGGCTGTTGGCCAGCACAAAACCGCCCGCGCCGCCTGCCAATACGTTCGCGCCCTTCTGCACGCGGGCAATGGTGCCGCGGTCACAGACCACGATTTCACCATTCCACGTACCAGGCGGGAACGGATTGAAACATTGTTCGGGATCCGGGTCGCCGTTGTTGTAATCGCCCGCATACACAATTGTCTCCGGGCCATAGCCAGCGGTGATACCCCGCCCGACCATGTCGCCAGGAGGTGTGCCGCCGCCGCTCATGTCCACCAGACCTGTTTCATAGGTGCGGGGGGAAGTGGCCGCGGCCACGCTGGTCAACCAGGGGGAGCGGTGCGCGGCCGTGGACGGGCCAGGGCCGTTGTTGCCCGCCGAAGCGGACACAAACACGCCCGTGGCCGTCGCCGCCAGGAAGCCTTCTTCCACCGAATCGCCCCAGGCCAACGGACCGCCGCTAATGGAGTAGTTAATGACGTCAATCAGGCCCGGATACAGACCATTCAGTTCCACCACTTTGTTGATGGCGTTCAGAATGGAAGAGGTAGGGCAGCCGCCTGTACAAACGTCCATGGCTATCAAGTGCGCATGGGGGGCCACGCCTTTCACCTGGGCATCCACCGTAATCGTGGGAGCTTCCAACACCGCGTCCACGATGTTCCCCGCCGCCGTGCTGGCGGTATGGCTGCCGTGACCATCGGAATCTTCCGGAGTTACGGCTTCGCTAACGAAGGTGTATGCGCCAATCAGTTTGTCGTTACAGGTGTAGGCCGGGTTGTACTGCGGGTCGCCAGCGTCGCAAACGCCGAAGTACTGCGGCGGCGCCGGGAAGTCATACCCATCCACCGGACCGGGGTCGGCAAACGACGGATGGTCAAAGTTGATACCGCTGTCCAGGTCGGCAATGACCGTGCCTTCGCCCGCGTTCGGGGTTCCAGTGGCGCTGCCGTCCCACACGTTGAGCGCGCCGATCCATTCGGGGCCGGCGTCGGTCACCATTTGCTCAATACGCTCTTTCTCCACCAGCTTCACGCCGGGCAGGGTAACCACCGTCGCGGCTTCCGCCGGCGTCAGCGCCAGCACCACGCCATTGAGGGCATACTGGTACTGAGTCACCACCGTCACCTCACGCCCCAATGCCGCCGCCGCCGCGTTCACCAGGCTGCTCTGGGCATTCACCAGATACGTCTGGTAGGCGGCGCTGGCCGGAGACTTCACATTGAACGGGGCGCCAGTCGCTTCGGCGCTGGTGGCCGCCAGACCGGCCACGCCGCCGTCGTACAAAGCCAGCGGCGCATCGTCTAGCTGCACAATATAGTTAGCCACCCCACCGGCTGCGCCAGCCGCTGCCGGCTGACGGTTCGAGTTGGGTGACTGGTTCGCGCTAACCGTGGCGGCAAAAAGAGAAACCATTGCCACCAGTGCCATAACCAGAATGAACTTTTTTCTCATATTATCCCTCCTAACGCAGGATATGTTTACAAACAAACTGACCATGGTGGTACAAAACCCACTGCCACTGGTCACAAAAACAGGGAGTTACAGGACAAAAATCGTGGCGTATTGTAGTGCTTATGTTAACCCTCCTTATCTCCTGATTGGGGTGGGCCTGTGCGCAAAAAGCTTACGTTGCCAGGAGACAGGTAATTTCTTTGCGGACAGGCTCGTAGTGACCTGATGATTGCGAAGATGATGTGCTTTGTTTTGTTTGGAAGGCCACCTGGTTTGGATCATTTAATTGAGACGCAATCACATGAAATGGTAATCAATGCACATTGCTCGGTATTCTTAATTTGGGGGTGAAGGGATGGCCAGGCATTTTTGGTTCTGGCCGGCAAGAGATTGAAGTGGTTGAAGGAGCGTCTTTCACGCTGCAAGCAGATACATGCAATTGCGGGGAAACTCATGTCTGCTTAAGAACAAACTAATCTATGTCTAATTTTAACCGCCGATGACAATTCGTCAAGTAGCCGTCTACGACATTTAGATTATGGTCTATGCCTGATTAGATACTTTGTCCGATTTCATCGCCCTTGGGCTAATCTACCTGAATCCTCCAGGTTGGAGTAGCGAGGCGCTTCGATCGGGATCTATGTCCGGCTGGAGGCGTGGCATCCCGGTCGGGTTGGGATATACTGGCTTTCATGCAAATTCCCCCTGTCAATCTTCTAAATATCTCGTTGGCGGCTATGCCGCTGCTGCTGGTGCTTTATTTAATGATCGGTCGCCAATGGCAGGGAAGCCAGGCTGGTATAGTTGGTTGGCTGGTCGCGGCGGGGTTGGCTGTGCTCTTCTTTGGCGCGGGTTTCGATCTGCTGCTGGTGGCCTGGGGGCGCTCCGTGTTATTGGCGTTGTACGTGCTGTATATCATCTGGACCGCGCTGCTCTTTTATCATGTGGTGAATGAAGCAGGGGTAGTAAAGCGTATGCGGGAAATGATGCCGGCATTTGCCCCCGACCGCCTCACCCAGGCCTTACTGCTGGGCTGGCTATTTGCCTCATTCTTGCAGGGGGCCAGTGGATTTGGCGTGCCCGCCGCCATCGTTGCTCCCCTGTTGGTGGGACTGGGATTTGCCGCCAACCAGGCGGTCGTTATCGCCTTAATGGGGCATGCCTGGTCAGTCACCTTTGGATCATTGGGTTCCTCCTTCCTGGCTCTGATGGCTGCCACAGGCCTGCCGGGCACAACGCTGGCCAGTCCGGCGGCCATTCTATTAGGCTTTAGTTGTCTGCTGTGCGGTTTAGGAACGGTATGGGCGGCCGCAGGATTGAGCGGGCTGCGCCAACGCTGGCATTCGGTCTTGGGATTGACAGCCCTGATGGGGGTGACTCAGTGGGGGCTGGCCACAGCAGGGTTATGGACGCTGGCTGCTTTTGGGGCAGGCTTCGTGGGCATAGGCGCAGGCATTGCCCATTTTCGGCTGGGTTGGCTGGACTTTGGCCGGCAGCCAGGCGCGCCGGAGGCGTCGGCAACAGGCCAGGTATCCGGGCGGGCGCTGCTGTCCGTCTTCTTTCCCTATCTGCTATTAGTTATCGTGATTGTGGTGGGGCAGTTGCTGCTGGCCGCGCCGTTGGACGTGATACAGTTGAACTTCGATTTCCCCGAAGTGCGGACCACGTTTGGCTGGATAGTGGCTGCCGGGCCCGGGCGATCCATCTCCATTTTCGGGCACGCGGGCGCGCTGCTGCTGTACAGCAGCGTACTCACTTTTATCTGGTTCCGCTGGCGGGGCGCGCCGCCAGGTAAGGCGTATCAGGCCAGCGTCATTTTACGCAAAACGATCAACGGGTCGGTTAAATCCACTATCGCCATTATGGCCCTGGTAGCCATGGCCGTGACAATGCAACATGCCGGCATGACCCAACTGCTGGCCCAGGCATTAAGCAGCACAGGCCATATTTTCCCCTTCCTCAGCCCATTTATTGGCGCACTGGGGGCCGTCATGACCGGCAGTAATACCAACAGCAACGTCATCTTCGCTCAGTTGCAGCAGCAAACTGGCCTGGCGCTGCACTTGTCTCTCCCCCTCATCCTGGCTGCCCAAACGACAGGGGGCGCCTTAGGCGGCATGTTTGCGCCGGCCAAAGTGATCGTTGGCTGTAGCACTGTGCCCGGCTCCGACGACGGGCGCGTGCTCAAAGCCGTCACCGCCTATGGCATAGTTATGGTAGCGCTGGTAGGTCTGGCCGTATGGGGGGTAACGCTCCTGGGAAGATAACCTTCCGCGGGGCAGCCCCTCACAGACGCACAGGCTCCTGACGCACGCGGCAGTGCGCCGCTTTGATAATGGCACAGATGCGAGATACGGTTTCGTCTTGCTCCCCGGCGGCATTGATGACGCAGTAATCAAAATAGTGCATGTGTTTCATTTCCTGGCGCGCCGTAGCAATGCGCAAATTCAACCCTTCAGGCG
>CAZDSN010000109.1:0-9507 GCA_964507675.1 uncultured Ardenticatenaceae bacterium
AGTTACACCGGCCAGGCGGTGGCCAGCGCCGATCAAAATGTGACCAGCGCAGACCTGCAGACGGCAACAGATGCGGATGCTGCTGCCGCCGTCCAGACCGAAGCAGCCCAAAGCGGGGGTCTGGCTAACGGCATTACCATTGCCGCTGTGGTTTTGGCAGCCCTGCTGCTGGTCGTCGTTGTCGGCCTGCTGGTAACGGCGCGGCGAGCAAGTTAATACGGAAGAAACAAATGACCAAACGCGCAAAGCTCCTGCCTCCTACGCTGTCCCTGCTGATATTGTCCTTGATCAGCGTCTTCTTATTTGCCCACGTCGGGCAGACAGAAGCGGCTCCCTTGCTGCAAGCTACCAACCGCATAACCAATCCCGGATTGGAGCAGCCCTATAACAATGGCGTCGCCAATGGTTGGGCGCCCTGGCATCAGGATACAGGCAAGAAAACTTGTGATACCCGTTATCTGGTGCAACCCAAGTGGTTTTCAGAGTTGAACCCCAGCATTATCCTGGAAGGCGGCAGTTCACAAGGCGTCGGCAACCAGTTTGATACCTGGCGCGGCGGCGTCTTTCAGACCGTCAGCGGGCTGACGCCTGGGGCGACTTATCGTTTCACCTTTTCTGCCCGCCTGTTTGCCTCTAACAGCAATTTCGGTACGGCTCCATCGGACGGTATTGGTCTGGTGCGTGCCGGCATTGACCCGAACGGCAGCGGCTTGTGGAGCGACGCCGACGTGAAGTGGAGCGGGACCATTGCCCCCATCGGCGCCTGGCAGTCGGTATCGGTGGAAGTCGTAGCCACCGCCGATAAGGTCTCTGTCTACACCGAAGTAGATTATGGCGGCGCCAACAACTGCCGCGCCCATCTGGATTCCTGGGCGGATCGCGCGGAATTAATCGAAGTCAGCGGCGCCGGCAGCCAGCCGCCCGCCCCTGGCAATACCCCGGCGCCTGCTCCTAATCCTGCGCCAGTGGTAATTGTCACCCTGGGACCCACGCCCACTCCCGATGCCGAAGGCGTGATTTACATGGCCGTCCCCTCTGGCGGTTCGATGTGGACGGTGGCGTCGCTGGCGGGCATTACCCTGGACGAACTCCTGGAATACAACAACCTGACGCGAAACGACTTTGTGCAGGCGGGTCAGCTTCTTATCGTCGGCTACGGCGAGCCGGATACGGGCGAACCCACGCCCACTAACACGGTGGAAGCCGGCGGCAGTGCGGATGAACCGGCGGTTGAAGCCACAGCCACGCCAGCGGCAACGGCCACCTCGCTGCCACCTACAGCGGTCCCTGGTGGGCAAATATGCGTCAATGCCTTTGGCGACCTGGATACCAACGGACAGCATGAGACCAGCGAAGGCTTCATGGCCGGCGTCACCTTTACCCTGTCCCAGGGGAATGACGTACTGGGTCAGGGCGTTTCCCGCGGCGGACCTGAACCCGTCTGTTTTGAAAACATTCCGGCAGGTACGTATCAGGTGGCGCAGGTGCTGCCTGCCAGTCTGGAAGCCACAACCGCCAGCAATTTGAGCCTGGACCTGGCTGTGGGGCAGCAGATTGGGCTGGAGTTTGGTAGCCGGGTGCGACCAGAACCCACTGCCGGCAGCGCTGTAGCCAGCGCCGCCACCCCACTTCCCGCGGCCACAACGGCGGCCAGCGACAGCGGCGGCGGCTTGAATCTCTCTGCTATCAGCGGGCTGCTACTTATTGTTGTGGCTGTGGCCGTGTTGGGTGGATTGATTGTGCTAGTGATGCGCCAGCGCACGTGAGTGCCACGCGCCTGAGCGCGGCGCTTCTCAGCGCCAGGCGCCTGAGATAATTTTCTGCAACGAAACAGAGGCAGAAGGCAGTGAAAACCTACCTTCTGCCTTTTTTCGTTTATACTGGGTGTGGTTACACAAGGACATTATCGCCTCAAGCGATAGAACGCGGATTGGCAGATTAACGAATAGGACTGGCCGAGTAAAAATCAATAAATCCTGCAGAGCCGTGTCCCACAAAAATGTCAGATACCCTGATAACATGCCCGGATTACGGAAAATGACATTTTGGCGCATAAAAAAAGGCGATTGGCAGATGCCGGCAGTCTGGCTGGCGCTGCTGCTGCTTATCCTGGCAGCGGCAGCGCCGCTTTATATGCCGGGGGCGCTGCTCAACACGCGCGGAGGCGGCGACAGCCCTTTCCTCTTGCAGCGTACGCAGCAGTTAGCCGCCGCCCTGGCCGACGGCCATTTCCCCGTGCGCTGGATGCCGGATGCCAACTATGGTTACGGCTACCCATTTTTCAACTTCTATGCGCCGCTGTCTATTTACGCCGCGGCGCTGCTGCATTTGTGGGGGTTCAGCCTGGTCAGCGCCATCCAACTGGCGCAGTTGGCAGGTTTTGTCATAGCGGCGGTGGGCATGTACAGTCTGGCCCGGCGCTGGAGTCAAAGCAGACTGGCGGGCGTGGTGGCCGCTGCCGCTTATACGTTGGCTCCCTTCCACCTGGTCAACGTTTACGTGCGCGGCGATTCGCTGGCGGAATTCTGGGCTATGGCCTGGTATCCTGTGATCTTGCTGGCCGCAGACAATTTGCTGGCAGCGCCAGAGAAGCGGCGCGTCTATCAAGCCATCGCCCTGTTCAGTCTCAGCTACGCGGCCCTTGTCCTCAGCCATAACATTTCTGCCCTGATTTTTTCGCCATTTCTGCTGCTGTATCTCCTGCTGCGCGCCGGGCGTCATGGCGCCAGCCTGGGCCTTTCTCTGCGGCGGGCGGCGGCGGCGCTGTTACTGGGCTTGGGGCTGTCAGCGTGGTTTTGGCTGCCGGCATTGGTCGAACAAAACCTGGCGCAGTTGGCCCCGGTCACCGCTGGTTACTTTCATTACAGCGGTCACTTCCGCGGCGCTAACCTGGTGCAGCCTGACTTCCTCTTCAACTACGACGTGGGCGCGAGCAACGGCGGCCCTTTTCGCCTGGGACTGGTGCAGGCCATCCTGACAGTCGCCGGCCTGTTAGCCTGGTGGACGCGGCGAGCGGCGCCGCCGCGATCCCACCGGCTGTTCATTACTGCCGGTCTGCTGCTGTCTACCTTCATGATCACGCCGCTGTCCCAACCCCTCTGGGATTATTTGCCGCTGCTGCCCTTTACGCAGTTCCCCTGGCGGTTTCTGTCTGTGCAGGCATTGATGGGAGCGTTGGCGGCAGCGGGTCTGGCGTTTGCCGGCAGTAAACCAACCTCTCCAGGCAGCCGCACCGGGCAAACGCTCTACGCGCCCCTCATCGCTGCGCTGTCTGTGACCCTGTTACTGATTAGCGGCCTGGGACGCCTGCCAACCGATCATTTGCGTCTCAGCGACGCGGACACGACGGCGGCGCGGCTGGCGGAATATGAATGGTTTACAGGCAACATTGGCAGCACGGTCAGCGCCGAGTACTTGCCACCCTGGGTGCAGCCTCGCCCCTACACCAGCGCCTGGCTCAACCAGGGAGAGCGCGCCGCCGCCCAGGTGTTGGCGGGTCAAGCTACGGTGCAAATGCTGACGCGGGAGGCCACACAGCAGCAATGGCAAATCACAGCGACCCAGGAAACAGCCACCGTGCGGCTGCCGACGCTGTTCTGGCCCGGCTGGACAGCGCGCCTGGACGGACAGCCGGCGCCGCTGGGAGCAGCGGCAGCTTCCGGTTTAATACAGGTTGAAGTGCCCACCGGGTCGCATATACTGGACCTGACGCTGCGCCGGACGCCTGTGCGGCTGGCAGCAGAACTATTTTCCCTGGCCACATGGCTGCTAGTTGGCTGGCTCCTGCGCGACTATGCGAAACGCTTTGGCTGGCGGCGACTGCTTTGGGGAGTGGGGGGAGTGGCGGCGCTGGCTGTGGGGCTGCACCTGTGGCCGACAGCGGCGCTGCCCCCTACCAACCGCACCTGGGATTTTGCCCAAACAGGGTATTTGCACCACGACGAAGCCGTCGCCTTCAGCAATGGCGCTGTGCTGACCGCCTACGATATCAGCCAGGAAATGGTTGCTGCCGGTCAGCCCCTGACCATTCGCCTGCATTGGCAGACAGGCGTACCCGAGCCGGCCACACTGGCCCTGTATTCACCAGCAGTCAACTATCTGACCGGTTCAATCGCCGTGGAACCGCTGGCGACGGCTACGCAACCTGTTGTTTCTGGTCAGGTTACCTATACCCTGACGCTGCCTGCCGACGCCCCTGGTGGCTTGTTCCTGCCCAGATTGACATTCGCGGCTGGCCAGCCACTGCTGCCATCTGGACTCACGCGGGGAGACCTGTTCCTGGCGCCGGTGCGCGTCATTTCCGCCCCAGATACCGCGCCGCCTGCGGCTACTGGCTTAGCCGTGCGCATCAACAAGGTCGCCGTAATAGGCAATGCCCTGCGGCTGCACCTGGCATGGTGGACGCCAACCATCTTGCGCTCTAACCTGAGTGTGTCGCTGCGCCTGGTAGACGGAACAGGAATACGGTTGAGCCAATTCGACGCCCAACCTGGCTATGGCTTCCTACCCAGCAGCGATTGGCCCGCTGCCGTATGGGTCAATGATTGGCTGGCGCTGCCCTTGCCGGATCATCCTACGCCCAGCCAGGCGGTCACGATTCAACTGTACGACGCATACACTCAGGAGGTTTATCTGACGCGCCGCCTGGGAGCGTTAACGGCGCAGGCAGATGGATCATTGGTTTTTCGCCCGGCGCAGCCTATCTATGAACTGCCGGCAGAGGTGATACCCCAGCCGGCCACATTTGGTGAAGAGATTGCTTTGCGCGGTTACACAGCGGCGCAAACAACCACCCGCTTGCACCTGACTTTGTATTGGCAGGCGCTGCGCAGCGGCCAGACAGATTATTTCCACTTTGTCCACCTGGTGCACCCCGGTACAGGCGACATTCTGGCTCAGGATGACGCTATGCCGCAGGGTAACAGCTACCCTACGAGCCAATGGACGGCGGGCGAGATTGTGGCCGATGCGGTATCGTTGGACCTGACGGGCGTGCCGGCAGGCAACTACCAGATAGTAGTTGGTTTATATGAACATTTGGGGGAGGAGCGTTATGTGCGGCTGCCGGCATTTGACGCGGCGGGCGCGCCGCTCCGCGACGACCGCCTGCTGCTGCCCCTCTCCATTGCTGTGCCCTAGCCACCTAGCTGCTGCACGGCGCGGCTGACACTGTCGGTGGGGCTGACCTTGAACTGGATGTCTTCCAGTTTGCCGGCAGCATCAATGACAAAGTGGCTGCGAATGATGCCCATGTAATGGCGGCCATACATGCTTTTCTCTCCCCAGACGCCATAAGCATCCGCGGCTACGTGGTCGGGGTCCGAGAGCAGTGAGTAAGGTAAATTCTCATTGGCCCGCCACTTCGCCAGCGCTTTGGGTGCGTCTGGGCTGACCCCCAGCACGACAGCCCCGGCGGCGGTAATCACGGGAAAGCGGTCGCGGAAGCCACACGCCTGGGTTGTGCAGCCAGAAGTACCCGCTTTGGGGTAAAAGAACAAGATAACGCGCTGTCCACGAAAATCAGACAGTTTGACCGGGATATTTTCATCCGAAGTGAGTTCAAAATCAGGAGCCGGATCGCCAATTTGCAGCATTTACTTTTTCTCCTTTGAAAATAGGTTTCACGCGGAGGCGCGGAGGACGCAGAGAAAAATTCGTGTCATTCGTGGAATTCGTGTCAAAAAATTTTCATTCCTCGTGGTGCGCCGCCGCCCATGTGGAACTCCTTTGAAAAAAGTGATGAGTGGATAGTGGTCAGAAACAACGCCAACCCCGCCCCTACACCTTCGAAAAATAGCGGGGAGAAAAACTTCGTGGGGATTCGTGCCATTCGTGGCAAAGGTTTTCATTCATTGGGGCGCATAGGCCAGGGCAGGGCGGATGTGCGTCTGCACGTAGGCATCATAGGCAGCCCCAAGCTGCTGCGTCATAGGGCCGGGGCGGCCAGCGCCCACCATCTGCCCGGAAATGGCCACAACGGGGACGAGGCCTCGGGAAGAACTGCTAATAAAGGCTTCGTCCAATTGGGAGATGCCGGCAGCGTTGATCGGGGCAAGGGTCAGAGGCAAGCGCAGTTCGGCAGCTAACTGGAGCACAACCTTGCGCGTGATGCCCTCCAGGACGCCTGCGCCCGCTGTATACAGACGACCGGCATGTACGGCATAGAAGTTGCTGCTGCTCCCTTCCAGAATGTCACCGGCATCGTTGACCAACAAATGCTCGTAGGCCTCAGGATGGCCCAGAGGATAGGGACGGCGCGTGAGCACAAAGCTGGCTGTTTTCACCAATGGGTTCTCCCGCTTCAGATAAGGTGCAAGCTGTACCCGCACGCCTTCCTCATAGTAGACAGCCGGCACCGGCGTGAATGGGGTGAGGGCAATGAGGACGCGGCTGTCACTGCCCAGGGAAGCCGCCGGCTCGGCCAGAACGTCGAAACGCACGCGGGCATCCGGCAAAGGGTAAGCGGCGCAGATCTGGTGCAGCGCCTGGCAAAAGGCAGCCCGATCCAGGCGATAGCTCCAGCCAAGCAAGCGCATGGATTGCTCGGTGCGGTCGAGATGGTAATCGAGGTGGAGGAATTTGTAGTGGTCAAACGTGCGCAGCGCCGAGTAAACACCCAGAGCCAGGTTATCAAATACTTCATGAACAGAGCCAGCGCCAGCGGGCCAGGGCAAAAGCTGCGGCCCGGATGACGTAACAGCAAAAAGTCGCAAATCGCTCATGAATCCTTTCCTGTGTCCTGCGGGGCGTCACTCAAGGCAGCGCGCCGTTGGGCCAACTGCTGCCGCAATTGCAGATGGGTCTGGCGGTCCAGTGGGTAGCGCCAGGCGGTGAGGATGGCCACGATGAGGCAAAATGTGGGCACCACACTCACCAACAAACGCAGCGCCAGCAACGCCGCTGCCGGCTGTTCCGTTACCATCAAGCCGCCAGCGCTCACCACAAAACCCGCCGCTTCTAACACCAACCCTACCAACAAAATAGAGCCGGTACCGGTCAATTTGCGCAAAAAAACCAGGTAGCCAAAGTATACACCTTCACGCCGCTGCCCCGTGATCAGTTCATCCGCTTCGATGACGTCCGCCACAATGGCCCAGGGAACAGCATTAGCCGCTCCATACCCCAGTCCGGCAAATACAGCCGCCGCCAGAATAGTGCTCTGCCCGCCCGGCGGCACCTGGCTGATAATGATCAACACGACGATCCAGACCAATCCGCAGCCGACGTAGGTCAAACGTTTGCCAAAGCGGTGCATGAGCTTGACAACAAGGGGCATCGTCAGCAGCGCCAGCGCCAGCATCACGCCCAAAATGATACTATCAAAACCCGCGGCCACACGCACATAAAACACCAGGAACCAGACAAAGACGGAAGCCACCACGTCTACAGCCGCAAAACTGGCCAGATAGATAATGGCCGCGTAGCGAAAAGAAACATTGGCATAAACGTCACGGGCATTGCGCAGCAAATTAGCGGAACCCGTTGTCGGCGGCGCATCGGGTTCCCGGATAGTCGCAAACAACAGCAGCGGCGGAATGATCAGGGTCACTCCCCACAACGCCCCGGAAACCGCGTAGCCTGCAGCCAGACTGCCGCCAAACCAACCGGCAAAGAGAGATTCGGCCAGCAGCTTAAAACCGGCAGCCGTGATCAGCGACGCGAAGATAGAAACTCCCATACGCCAACCCGCCAGCGTGCTGCGCTCATCATAATCAGGCGTCAAGGCCGGCGCCAGGGCGGAGTAAGGGACGTTGATCAGCGTGTAGAGGGTGTCAAACAGGATAAAAATGAGGCCGTAATAGGCAGCCAGGATCGCCAGGTCGTCAATAGGCGGCACACTGAACATCAGGAAGAAGCAAAGACCAAACGGAACGGCAGCGAACAGCAAGAAGGGGCGGCGACGCCCCCAGCGCGTCTGCAAGCGATCGCTCAAAATGCCAATGAGCGGGTCGTTAATGGCATCCCACAGTTTGCCCACGGCCACCACGACGCTGGCGATGCCTATGTCCACGCCGACGACGTTGGCCAGGAAGAAAAGCCAAAACAGGTTGCGGGCTGTGGTGGCGGCAGAAGTGCCCCAGTCACCCAGTCCATAAACAATTTTGGTGCGCAGGGGAAGAACGCTGGCTGGCAAATGGGGGGCACGCGCGGCGGCATCTGGCATGGGCAGGTCTCAAAGGTTCAGGAGGTAGGGTAGTGGGTGGGCGGCGTCAAACATGCCGGCATTTTACCCCATTGGGAACCTTTTGCCCCTTAATGCCGTCTTTGACACATCAATCCAGCTAACCCGGCTAACAGCCCGACACACGGAGGTATGGTATGCTCACATTGTATATGGTTTTGTGGTCTATCGTCATTGTCGGCGCCATTGCCTTGTGGCGGGTGCGTCACCCCGGCCAGCTTTTGCTCATTTCGCTGGTGTCCGCCCTGGTGCTGCTGTTATCCCAATCTCTGTTCTGGCAGCTTTCACAGGCTGCCGGCATCTCCCCCTCCTCTACCATGATTGAACCCGCCATCTATCTGAGCCACGGCCCCCTGGCCTGGCTGGCGCTGTTGGTCATGCCTTGTGGCTGGCTTGGTCCCATCCTTGGCCTCAGCCTGGTGAAGAAGACGGCAGGTTACGCCGAATGAGAACGGCGTCAAAGACGCCCATTCCCCCCACCAGACAACAGGCGCAGGGCCAGCCGCAGCAAACCCCTTAGTACCCACTCACCTGGCCCTAATCGTGGTCGCAGCGACAAACTTTGCTCCATCAAGGTGACAGCCGTCCACCAATGCCCCTGGCGCAAATGATGCAAACTCAACGCCCGCAGCACCTGGCCCTGCCGTACTCGATCCCCCCTCTGTGCCAGGAACGCCGACGCCTGGCTGTAACATTCTGCCGCCTGTTGTCGCTGTCGCTGTGCTGCGTAGAGGTCTCCTTTGTTCGCCAGCGCCACTCCCTGTCGCGCCAGATCGCCTGATAAAGCAAAACCCGCTGCCGCTTCATCCAGCGCCGCCGCGGCCGCCGCCCAATTGCGCTGCACACGATACACGACTCCCAAATCGTTCAGGGTTTCATAACGATGCAGTGGCGCATCGGCGTAGGCCGCTGCAGCTGCCCGCAAATACGCAGCAGCTTCCTGGAGTTGTCCCTGCCGAAACAGACGCAAACCTGTCTGGCGCAGGCTGTTTGGGTCAGATTCGGAAATGTCCACAGCGCCCGGCAAATAGCTGCGTACCAGTGTGGCTAGAAGGTGATATCCAGAATACCTTCGGCAATCTGGCGCAGCCGGTGTACATCCAGATCAGACAGTCGCATGGCTGTTTCAATGTAACTGCGATTGATTGGCTCGACCACAAAAGAGCGCATTTGCGGCGGCAGATCGGCGAAGCGCTGCTGCATCTTCTGTTCAGCCTCATGTTCGGCCAGGGGGCCGCGCTGTTGTTCCATAAAGTAATCCAGCGGCACACCTAAATATTTGCCCATGCGCTCCAGGGCAAACAGGGGTACGGGCATTTCTCCCG